>URPT01000039.1 GCA_900549845.1 uncultured Veillonella sp.
TGTATGATTGATGATACCTTCTGTTACACCACGACGAATTTCTTTCATCAAGTATTCTGTCGTCTTAGGGCCTAGATCACTAGTAAGCATAACTGCTTCTAAATCATCTAAGAAATCATCATCAATTTCTGCATAACCAATGATAACTGTCTCTACATTTTTTACAAAGGACTTACGAGTTTTTTCTAAGCCCTCTTTAATTTTATTAAAGAATCCAAATGCCATTATGCTAGATCCTCCTTCACATCTTCAAATGCTACTGTTAATAATCGCGATACGCCCCGTTCAACCATGGTCACCCCTTGTAAAACTTCGGCAGCTTCCATCGTCTTTTTACGGTGTGATACTACGATAAATTGTGTTTCTTTATTTACCCGATTTAAGTAAGAACTAAATCTTTCGACATTGGCTTCATCAAGGGCTGCGTCAACTTCGTCAAGTACGCAGAACGGCGCAGGACGATAGTCTAGGAACGAGAACAATAATGCAATAACCGTAAGAGCACGTTCTCCACCGGATAACAATGTCAATTGTTGACGCTTCTTTCCTGGCGGCTGAATGTAAAAATCGATACCACCAGTTAAGATATTATCTGGATCGGTCAATACAATTTGAGCCGTACCACCGCCAAATAGTTGGCTAAATACCTCTTGGAATCTACGACCTACTACATCTAATACATCGTATAGCTGTGTACTCATAGCCTTGTCCATTTCAGCAATAACCGCTTGCAATTGCTCTTTCGCTGTATCTAAATCTGCTAACTGTGTGGTTAGGAAGTTATAACGCTCTTTAGTTTCTTCATATTCTTCAACAGCGTTCGGATTGACTGGGCCTAGTTCGGCAATTTCTGCCATTAAGCGGGCCTGCTCATCCTTCCAATCGTTTACAGATCCTTCAATGCGAAGAGCCTGCGCATCTTCTAAGGTAAAGCCTAACTCTTGTAGTTCTTCTACAAAGCGCTCACAATCCATGCGATGACGTGTAATCTTACCTTCCATATCGACGAGTCGACCTTGAACAACTTTATATCGTTGATTCAATCGATCTTGCTCACCGAGGATAGATTCCATCTCTTCACGTCCTGTAGATGTTTTATCATAGGCCTCATCACGAAGTGCTCGCAATCGTTCAACCTCCGCTGTAGCCACAGCTAGTTCCCGGTCTGCCAATTCTTTAGCCTTAGGTAGCTCCACTTCACAGCGCTCTGTAGTGCTAATCAGCAAATTACGTAACGGTGTTAGTCGCTCTACAATGTTAGCAATGGATTGATTACGTTGTTCTCGCTGAGCTTCACGTTCCTTAATGGTTTGTCGCAACGTATCACAGGTGAGGCGTGCCTCTGTGAAAGCTTCATAAGCCTCTTGCTGTACCTTTTGTAATACAGTTAAACGCTCCATTAAAGCCCCTTGATTGCCATCTACACCGTGGTCTTCTTGCAAAGAAGCCAATGCTGTTTCTTGGTCTTTCAAGTTAGCCGTTGTACTAGCTAAATCAATATCAATTTGTAATAAACGTTGCTCTTCTTCACGGAGAACACGTTTCTTACGGTCCATTTGATTTTGTATATTTTGTACCTTTGTTTCACTAGCCACATAGAGTAAATTAGTATGTTGGTAGTTTTCATTAAGGGTAGCTCGTTCTTTTTCAGCCTCTTCAACCCGTTTTTCTAGATTTTCTAAGCTAACTGTTAAGGAACGAATTTGTTCTTCAATTTGTACAAGCTCTTGTTCAAGACTAGTAGCCTCTTCCTTACGGCTTAATACGGAGGCACGCTTACGCTTTGTAGCACCACCAGTTAAAGAGCCACCAGGTTGAAATTGTTCCCCTGTAAGCGTAACAATACGCAATTGTTGCTTATATTTTTTTTGCAGACCAATAGCATCATCCATGGAGGATACTACCAAGGTGCGCCCCAATAAGTATTGGAAAATATGAGCATATGTATTATCAAAGGAAATACAATCAACAGCAGTACCGATTACACAACTTTCATGTAAAGCCGGTGTATCATAGGGTTTTCCTTTTACAGAATCCATCGGTAGGAAGGTTACGCGACCACCTTGGATAGATTTCAAATAATTGACACCCTCCGCAGCAGCGCGAGCAGTAGTGGTCACAACGTGGTTAACACTACCACCTAATGCCGTTTCGATAGCCGTCGTATATTTATCTTCTACCGTAAAGAGATCGCCAACAGCGCCCGTAATCTGTTCACGCCAAGCACCCTTACCATTAAGAATATTCTTAGTTCCTTCTAAGTAACCTTCATGCTGTTCTTCCCATTGCGCTAAGAGCTCTAAACGGCCTTTTGCACGTTGTTCTTGGGTACGAAGTTTTTGTAGCTCTTTGCGTTCCTCACGAGCTTGAATAGCTGCTTCTTTACCACCATCAACGAGGGCTTGTCGTTGTGCAGAAATAGCAGTAAATTTCTGACCCAGTGTTTCATATTCAGTACGAGCTGCTTGTAGTTCACTATCTACTTGAGCTATTTCAGCCTTTAAAACTTCACATTGCTTTGCGGATTCAGCCTTACGAGCTTCTAAGCTACGAATACTAGCCTTTGCTGTTTCAATAGCGCTCACAATTTCTAATTGATGTTGCTCGAATGCTTCTCGATTGGATTGTAAAGATTGGAACTTAGCTTGTTCTACACCGACATCTTCAACAGCTTTTTTATAATTAGATTCTAGCTTTTCTAGCTTAGATTCTTTCTCTACCAGTTGGGCACTTTCATCTTGAATCAATTGATTTAAAATGCGTAATTGTTGCTCTTCGCCCTTTTGAGTAGCCTCGAGCTCGCTAATGCGCATAGACGTTTCATCTAATTCACGGTGAGCAGTCTTTAACTGCTCCTCTAACAGACGTAAATGACCTGCTAAACGCTCTTCATCACGTTGCTTTTCCGTATACTGAGCTTCCCACAATTTAAGCTGTTCTTGCTCTTTAGTGGAAGATGATTGCAATGTATGACGACGAGCTTCTAATTTAGACAATTCCGTTTGAAGCTCAATTTCTTCATCCTTAAAAGCAATATTATCGTTTTCAAAACGAGTTAAGAGCCGGTCTGATGTCTTGTAATTATGAAAGCCTAATGCTCCATCATAGTCGCGCTTTGTACGACTTAATGTCATATATTTTTTAGTCTTTTCCGCCTTTTCAGACAGAGGTCCAAGTTGTTCTTCAATAGTAGCCATAACGTCGCGTACGCGTTCCATGTTGCGGTCCGTACTAGCAATACGACGCAATGCATCTTCTTTATTGATTTTAAAGCGAGATATACCTGCTACATCTTCAAAGATCAAACGGCGTTCTTCAGGCTTAGAGTTCAAGATGGCATCAATTCGGTTCTGACCGATAATGGCCATCGAGTCTTTACCAAGACCTGTATCGGCTAGTAATAGATGAATGTCCTTTAAACGACAAGAGCGTTTATTGATAAGGAACTCACTTTCACCAGTACGATAAATACGACGAGTGATTGCCACCTCAGCCATATCTACATCTAGTTGATGGTCACTATTGTCGAATACAAGAGTAACCTCAGCTGCACTCATTGGCTTACGCTTTTCCGTACCAGAGAAGATAATATCCTCTGCTTTTTGACCACGTAAATTACGAACATTGGATTCCCCTAAAACCCATTTCATAGCGTCCGTAATATTACTTTTACCACTTCCGTTAGGTCCAATAACGGCAGTCATTCCTGGTGAGAATTTTACAACCGTTTTATCAGCAAACGATTTAAAGCCCTTTAATTCTAACCGAAGTAATTGCATGACTGCCTCCTTTCTACTAACAACCCCGAATAATCATATCTTTTATTATAACACATATTGTAGGCCATCAATACAGCAACGAACAGTATTTCTCGTACTATCTTCACACCACTCTATGTTAAATTGAGGATATGTTTCTTGGAAATATAATATATTCCGATTTTTAAGGCCTCGTACCTTTGATGTCAAGTTTCTAGGATATGAAATAACTATCCTATGTTTCGCCAACTTATTCGTATTATTCGCATGAGTTCTACATTCAACCTTATGACTATAGTGATTACTTAATGATGAAAAATTATAAGTATATTGGTCTCCTAAAGAGCTCTCAGAAAAGTGTTCATCAAAACACATCTCAATACGCTGTTTATACTGTTCATTTACTACAAGCTCACCCATGGCTGGCTCATAAGGACCGGCTATCAAGCTATTACCCGAGTCGAGCTCTTCACTACTTTGTAATCCAGTGCGTATAACTTCAATGTTATGTTCTTCAAACCATTCTTTTAAGAATGCACAATATGTAATAGCTTGCTCAGTACTCAATGGTTCGTATTCACCAGATCTATATTGATCTGCTAGTTCCGTATTTTCTATAACAAGAACAGGATAGATTCGTACAAAATCTGGTTTTAATTTAACTACAGCAATAGCGGTTTCTAGAATTGTTTCCCAAGTTTCACCCTTTAGTCCTGGTAAAAGTTGCACGCCTACTGTCATTCCTTGTTTTTTCAATCTTGATACAGCCTCTACAACCTCTTGAGTCGTATGACCGCGCTTAGCATCGACTAAAATATCATCATTCATAGACTGTACACCAAGCTCTACTGTTTTTACCCCATAAGACTGTAACAATGAAATAGCCTCATCACCAACAGCATCTGGCCGTGTCGAACAGCGTATGCCATCAATTATGCCCTGTCGTAGCATTTCATAAGCGGGTGCTAATAATGTATATTGTAAATCGCTATGAATAGCTGTAAAAGAACCACCATAAAAGGCGACCTCCCAGAACTTATCGTTACGTTTGCTACCAATATAATCTTTAATAGTTTGCTGTATATATTCTGGAGTTAGGTGACTAATACCAGATTGGCCTGTAATACGAGACTGATTACAAAATGTACATACATAAGGACACCCTACATGAGGTATAAAAAAAGGAATCATCCCAAATGGTTTCATAGTCACCCTCCCTTCTTATATAAAATTAAATTAGTTAAAAATCTTATATGTTAATACATTAAAATCCATGTATTTAATTCTTGGGATATGTCATTAATATATTAAGATATAAGATTTTTATAGAAAAATCGTTAAATAAATATATTTATTATTCTATATACCATTATACAGAAAAAAGCGCCATTCGGCGCTTTTCTATTTGGCCATTAACCGTTCTAACGTTAATTGAGCCGCATGTTGTTCTGCAATTTTTTTACTTTTACCAGAGCCGGCCTCATAAGAAACACCATCGATTTCTACAACCATATGGAAGGTTTTTGCATGGTCAGGGCCACTTTCGCTGAGTAAGCGATAAACGATATGTTTATCACCATCTCGTTGTACATATTCTTGTAACAACGTTTTGTAGTCTTTGCCACGCTTACCTTCTAAGGCTTGCTTGATATACGTAATGAGATGCTTTAAAACGAAGTTCATCGCCGTTTGATAATCTGTAGAAATATAGATAGCACCGATGAGAGACTCAAAGGTATCCGCTAAAATAGAATTACGATCATTACCACCAGAAGCGCGTTCACCATGACCGAGCAATAAATATTGTCCTAGCTGCAAAGAACGACTTACAGATGCTAAAGAATCCTCACATACTGTAGCAGCCTTGATTTTCGTCAAATTACCTTCAGCCATGTCTGGATATGTCTTAAACAGGTATTCCCCAATAATAAGATCCAAAACAGCATCGCCTAAAAACTCTAATCGCTGATTGTGATTAATATGCTTTGATTTATGTTCATTCGCATAAGATGTATGTGTAAAAGCACAATCTAAAATGGATATATCTGACACAGGTATGTCTAAACGAGCAACAAGCCCATGAAGAGATTCTTCACGAGCTTGTGTCATCTTACTCTTATGCGCTTCAACAGCTACCATTAGTCTTCATAACGGCGTACGCAAAGTGTACCGTTATGACCACCAAAACCGAAAGAGTTGGAAAGAGCACATTTAACTTGAAGGTCACGTGCACCTTCGCGAACATAGTCTAGATCCAAACCTTCATCAGGATTGTCACAGTTGATTGTAGGATGAACTTTACCAGTTTCGATTGCCATCGCCATAACGATAGTTTCGATAGCACCAGCAGCACCTAACAAGTGACCTGTCATGGATTTTGTAGAGTTAACAGCGATGTTTTTAGCATGATCGCCGAATAATTCTTTAATAGCCAATGTTTCATTTTTGTCGTTAAGACCAGTAGATGTACCATGAGCATTGATGTAGTTAACGTCTTTAGGATCGATACCTGCATCTTTGATTGCCAATTCCATACATTTACGAGCTTGTACACCACCTGGAGCTGGTGCAGTAATGTGGTAAGCATCACCATTAGTACCATAACCTACAACTTCAGCGTAGATATGAGCACCACGAGCTTTTGCGTGTTCTAATTCTTCAAGAACAACAATACCAGAACCTTCACCCATTACGAAACCGTCGCGATCGCGGTCAAATGGACGAGATGCTTTTGTTGGTTCGTCATTGCGTGTAGACATAGCTTTCATAGCTGCGAAACCAGCTACAGCAGCTGGAGATACAGCTGCTTCGGTACCACCAGCGAACATGATATCAGCATCACCACGTTGAATGATACGGAAAGCATCGCCAATAGCATTTGTACCGGAAGTACAAGCTGTTACGTCTGTAATAACAGGACCTTTAAGACCAAGACGGATGGATACACGTGCAGATGTCATGTTTGCAATCATCATTGGAACTGCAAATGGACTTACACGGCCAGGACCTTTTTCGAATAATGTTTCATATACTTCATGGATAGAGTCGATACCGCCAATACCAGTACCAACTACAGTACCACAACGATCTAAATCTTGTTTATCCAAATCAAGATCAGCATCTTCACAAGCAAGAACAGCAGCACCGATAGCCAATTCTACAGAACGGTCCATACGACGAGCTTCTTTCTTGTCTACGCCATAGTTTGTAACATCAAAATCTTTTACTTCACCAGCAATACGCGTTGCATATTCAGATGCATCAAAGCGTGTAATTGGCCCAATACCAGATTGACCTGCCAATAACGCATTGTAAAAGTTCTCTTTACCGATACCTACAGGAGTCACTGCCCCTAAGCCAGTAATTACTACACGTTTTTCCAATTATTCCACCTCTTATAGCTATACAGCCCTTTTAAATTAATCAATCTCTGCTACTTGCTGTTTGAGTTGAGCAAAGATATCTTTAACTGGCATAATCTTGTCGACTTTTCTCATATTATTGCCAGAGAACACCAAACCTGTTTCCACATCACCTTGTTGTGCACGAGAAAGAGCACGGATGATACAGAATTTATGGGAACAATGTTTTAAACAGTTATCACACACCGTTGGAGGTGCTACAGTACCGTCTAATACAGATTCAGCAAATTTATTTTTAATTGCTTGTCCAGGCAAACCTACAGGGCTTTGAATTAATACAATGTCCTCAGGGTTAGTAGCCCGTACATACATTTTTTTCAATTCGTCAGATGCATTACATTCATCAGAAGCAGCAAAACGGCTACCCATTTGAACGCCACTAGCACCTAATTTCAACATTTCTACGATGTCACGACCATCAAGAACACCACCAGCACCAATAACTGGAATGTTTTTAACAGCAGCTACAACTTCCGGAACGATTTCTCGAGCGGAACGATCCGTACCTAAGTGGCCACCAGCTTCGCAACCTTCTACGATTACTGCTGCTGCACCTAAACCTTCAGAAATGCGAGCTAATTTTGCGGACGAAACAATTGGTACAATTGGAGTACCAGATTCTTTGCCCATTGCGAACATATCTCTTGAAAAACCAGCACCTGCTACTACAAGATCAATGCCCTCTTCGATGGCAGTTTTTACTAGGCCAGCAAATTGTGTGGCGGCTACCATCGCATTTATACCAATAATACCCGTAGGTGATAATTTTCTAGCTAATTGTATTTCGTATCGTAATTCATCAAACGGCAAACCGGATGCTGCAATAAGGCCGATACCACCTTCATTTGCAACGGCTGCTGCCAAGCGAGCTGTAGACAATCTAATCGCCATACCACCTTGAATAATAGGTACTTTGGCCACTAGATTCCCAATGCGAAGTTCAGGGAGCTTCACTATCAAATCCTCCTGTAAATAAAACCGGTTGGGAGGCCACTCGGCCTCCCGTGCGGCTGAATTGTCAGCTTTACAGCTTATTTAGCAGAATCAATATATTCTACTGTATCCTTAACGGTTTTAATTTTTTCTGCAACATCGTCAGGGATTTCAACATTGAATTCTTCTTCGAATGCCATGATCAATTCAACGATATCTAAGGAGTCAGCGCCTAAGTCGTCGATGAATGTAGAATCAATGGTAACTTCAGCTTCATCAACGCCTAATTGTTCCACAACGATTGCTTTTACTTTATCGAAAGTGTTCATTGGTGGTTCACCTCCTTTCAAAGTGTATTTATATATAGTCTAATTTTGAAACTACATCACCATACCGCCATCTACATTGATGACTTGACCTGTAATATAGTTAGCAAAATCGCTAGCAAGGAATGTTGCTACTGTTGCTACTTCTTCAGCATCAGCTATACGGCCCAATGGAATTTCAGCAACCATAGCTTCTTTAACTTTTTCTGGCAATACATCAGTCATATCTGTATTGATAAAGCCTGGTGCAATAGCATTAACAGTAATGCCACGGCTTGCTAATTCTTTAGCACAGGATTTAGTGAAACCAATTACACCAGCTTTAGAAGCTGCATAGTTAGTTTGACCCGCATTACCCATAACACCAACAACAGATGTCATGTTGATAATACGACCAGAACGTTGTTTCATCATGATTTTAGATACTGCTTTAGTTACTAAATATACACCTTTAAGGTTGATATCGATAACAGCATCAAAATCTTCGTCTTTCATTCGCATTAACAAACCGTCACGCGTAATCCCCGCATTATTTACGAGAATATCAATGTGACCAAACTCTTTATGAGCTTCTTCTACCATAGAAGCAACTTCATCAGCATTGGCTACATTGGCTTTAATTTTAATGGCTTTACGGCCTAAAGCTTGTACAGCTTCAACAGTTTCTTGAGCTGCACCTTCGCTACCGCTATAGTTAACTACAACATCAGCACCGGATTGTGCCAAATTGATAGCTACAGCGCGACCAATGCCACGGGATGCGCCAGTTACAATGGCTACTTTACCCTCTAAATGCATTTTATCGAACCCCTTTCAAAAATTCAAGCGTTTTCTCTAAGGATGCAATGTCTTCAACATTGGCTAATTCCATATCTTTATTGATCTTTTTAGTAAAGCCAGTAAGTACTTTACCAGGACCAACTTCAACGAAACGAGTTACACCAAAGTTAACCATTTCAGCTACGCAGTCTTCCCACAATACAGGATTAGCAGCTTGTGTAACTAAGGACTCTTTAATTTCGTTTGCATTAGTCAAAATTTTACCGGTAACATTTGCTACTACAGGGATTTGAGCATCGCTCACTTGGATTTTATCCAACTCTTCTTTTAAACGAAGAGCTGCAGGTTCCATCAAACGGCTGTGGAATGGAGCACTTACAGGAAGCATAACAGCACGTTTTGCGCCTGCTTCTTTCATCTTTTCTGCAGCCGCTTCCACCGCTGCTGTTTCACCAGCAATAACGATTTGACCTGGGCAGTTAAAGTTAACGGCTTGTACAGAGCCAACAGATGCATTGACTTCATCACAAATTGCTACAACTTGTTCACGAGGCAATGCCAAAATTGCTGCCATAGCACCTTTGCCCAATGGCACCGCTTCTTGCATATATTCACCGCGTTTATGAACAACATATACAGCATCTTTAAAATTCAATACCCCTGCTGCTACAAGAGCACTGTATTCACCAAGACTATGGCCACCTACGATATCAGGTGTAAAACCTTGTTCTTTAAGAACTTCATAGCAAGCTACGGATGCAGTTAAAATAGCTGGTTGTGTATTAGCAGTTTTAACAAGTTCAGTATCAGGTCCTTCAAAGCACAATTTGGAAATAGAATAACCAAGTGCTTCGTCAGCTTCTTCAAAACGTTGTTTCACAATAGGATAAGCATTGTACAAATCTTGTAGCATGCCTACTTTTTGGGAACCTTGACCAGGAAAAACAAATGCCGTTTTCATAAGGGCCTCCTTATTTACCAAGACCTTGAAGATGTTTAATTACAGTTTCAGTTTCAGCCATAATATCTTTGATAATAGTTGCACATGGTTTAACATCTGTTAACATACCAGAGATTTGGCCGATCATTACGGAACCTTCTTTTACATCACCATCAATAGCAGCTTTGCGAAGTGTACCTGCACCTAAGTTTTCTAACTCTTCTTTAGAGCCACCGCTAAATTCAAGGGATTTATATTTATGTGCCAATGCATTGTCAATGATACGTACAGGGTGACCTGTTGTTAAACCAGTCATAACTGTAGCGCGATCTTTCGCTTTCAACACTGCATTTTTGTAGTTTTCATGAGCAATACATTCTTCAGATAATACGAAGCGCGTACCCATTTGTACTGCTTGAGCGCCCAATGCAAAGGCTGCAGCCATACCACGACCATCAGCAATACCACCAGCTGCAATAACTGGTACATCTACAGCGTCTACCACTTGAGGAATCAATGCCATAGTTGTAATATCGCCTACGTGACCACCGGATTCTGTACCTTCAGCAATAATTGCATCAATGCCGCCACGCAACAAGCGTTTTGCAAGTAATACGGAAGCAACTACTGGAATTACCTTTGTACCGATTTCTTTTAAAGCTGGAATGTACACGCCAGGATTACCAGCACCTGTTGTAATAACAGGAACGCGTTCTTCCACAACTACTTCCATAACTTCTTTTACAAATGGAGACATGAGCATGATGTTACAACCAAATGGCTTGCTTGTACGTTCTTTCAATTTGTGAATTTCATTACGGAAAATATCAGGAGGCATATGACCAGCCCCAATGATACCAAGGCCACCAGCTTCGGAAACAGCTGCCGCTAATTCTGCAGTACCGAGCCAAGCCA
Source organism: uncultured Veillonella sp. (assembly GCA_900549845.1). GTDB lineage: Bacteria > Bacillota > Negativicutes > Veillonellales > Veillonellaceae > Veillonella. Next base: position 11,075 of record URPT01000039.1, read on the forward strand.
TACCACCTTGTAAGATCGGGTACTCAATCTGCAATAAATCACAAATGTCAGTCTTAATCATCTTGATGTGTCCTCCTTAATACCATTTCAAGACCAGGCTTGCCCATGTTAGGCCTGCACCAAATCCTGCAAACGCAACATTATCACCGCGTTTGAAACGTCCTTCACGATTAGCTTCGTCCAAAGCTATCGCTACAGACGCGGCAGATGTATTACCATACTTATGTAAATTAACAAATACTTTTTCCATCGGCATATGTAAGCGTTTTGCAGCCGAATCAATAATGCGAATATTTGCTTGATGTGGAATGAAGAAATCTAACTCATTAAGTTCCATTCCAGCACGTTCTAAAGATCTTAGAACCGTACGCCCCATCGTTTTAACAGCAAATTTATATACTTCAGGACCATCCATATGAATGAATGTTAAACCTTCTTCAACGCGTTGGTCATTGGCAACTACAGCTGTACCTCCGGCAGGAATACAAAGAGATGGACCACCAGTACCATCAGCTCCCATATCAACACCTTTAATGCCATAACCTTCAGGAACTTCAGATACTACTGCAGCACCTGCACCATCACCAAAGAGGATACATGTACCACGATCATTCCAATTCACTCGACGAGAGAGAATTTCTGCCCCTACAACGAGTACCTTTTTATATAAGCCAGAGCTAATATAGCTAGCTGCAGTAATCAATCCATAAACAAAGCCAGAACATGCAGCTTGCAAATCATAAGCCGCTGCATTTTTAGCTCCTAAATTCGCTTGTAATACACAAGCTGCTGAAGGAATAATCATATCCGGTGTTAAGGTAGCAAAAATAATCATATCAATGTCTTCTGCGGTAACCTTAGCCATTTGCATAGCTTTCTTGGCAGCCTCAGTTGCCATATAGGATGTATTCATACCTTCCGGTGCAATGCGTCGTTCTTCGATACCAGTACGTTCTCTAATCCATTGGTCATTGGTATCAACCATTTTTTCAAGATCAAAGTTTGTTACTACATTGTCAGGAAGGAAGCTCCCAGTACCAATGATTCCTACCGGTTTACTCATCATAGTCATACTTCAAGGCTCCTTCAATATCCATTGTTTCTCTTATGTGTTGAATAATCTTACGCTCTACTAAATCTCCAGCAATTTCAATAGCAGTCTTTATCTCTTTTGATTTAGAGCTACCATGGGCAATCATAAAGACCCCATTAACCCCTAAGAGTGGAGCACCACCATTTTCTGTGTGATCTAAGCGTTTTGCCATCTTTTTTAAAGCTGGCTTTACAAGCATAGCACCAATTTTGGCAAAAATACTACCTGCCATAATGCTATCCTTTACTAATTGTGCAAGACCTGTTACTAGACCTTCCGCAAATTTAAGTACCACATTACCTACAAATCCATCGCATACAACAACATCTACGGCCCCTTTAGGAATATCACGACCTTCAATATTACCTTTAAAATTGATGGTTTTCATACGTTCCAAAATTGGATATGTGGCTAGAACGACATCGTTCCCCTTA
>URPT01000040.1 GCA_900549845.1 uncultured Veillonella sp.
CGAAGTCGATCACAGTGGTTCTTTGCCAGCATTGATGGAGAAAATTCCTAATACTCCGATTTACTGTACAGAAAATGCTGTTAAGTCCTTGGTTGGTCAATACCATCATCCAGAATGGAATTTTAAAACTGTGAAAACAGGGGATTCCGTAGATATCGGCAACGGTAAATCTTTGGTATTCGTAGAAATGCGCATGCTCCATTGGCCTGACTCTATGGCAACCTATATGACTGGTGACAATATTTTGTTCTCTAACGATGCGTTCGGACAACATTTCGCGGTAGAAGAATTGTGGGCCGATAAGGCTGATCAATGTCGTCTATGGGCAGAGGCGATGAAATATTACGCTAATATTTTGAATCCATTCTCTCCATTGGTAAAAGCTAAGGTTGAAGAAATTCAAAAGCTCAACTTGCCAATCGATATCATCGCTACTAGCCATGGTGCAATTTGGCGTGAAAATCCATTGCAAATCGTAGAGAAATACTATGAGTGGTCTCAAGCATACCAAGAAGATCAAATTACAGTCGTATATGACACTATGTGGGATGGTACAAAGAAATTAGCCCATAAAATTGCTGATGAGATTGCTAAACAATCTCCTGATACACGGGTTAAGATCTTTAATATCAGTAAAACAAATAAAAACGACATCATGACAGAAGTATTCAAATCAAAAGCGATTGCCGTTGGTTCTCCGACAGTAGGGAATAGTGTTATCTCTTCTGTAGCTGGTTGGCTCGACTTTTTGCGTGAATTGAAGTTTAAAAATAAAAAGGCTGCCGTATTTGGTACCTACGGTTGGTCTGGTGAATCTACGAAGGTACTTCGTGAAGAATTAACTAAATATGGTTTCTCCGTGGTGGAACCTGAAATTAAATGTAACTGGAACCCAGATGCAGATGATTTTGGTAAAGCAGAAGAACTTGTAAAAGCCTTGTTGGCTTAATATATAAAAGCTCCTAACGTTCATGTAACGTAGGAGCTTTTTGATTTTTATGATAGCTATGGAAAGAATATGGATGCTGTATATATAGATTAAGCCTTGTTTTGTAAACTTATGCGAATATTTTGGGTGATATGTGTATACTTATTAACTTATTTAAGTAGATATAGAATACTATTAAGAATAAAAATAAAATTATTATAAAATTCAGAAAAATGATTAATTATTCTATTATTGGAAATTCAGAAAATGTTCATGAAGTTAATGTGAATAAGGACTGATAGGCTATTTGAAATATTTATAAAACTTATTAAAGCGACGATTATTTATAAGTTATACAAAATATATTCTGTAGAATCCTTAAAAAGCTGTGACTTTTCTTACTCATCATTAAAAATGATGAGTATATTGATACAACAAAGAATGCCAGTAATCATGCTATTTTTTGGAATTATGAAGAGTTATTAATGAACTTTATATGGGAAAAAGGCTTGTTTATATCGTAAAACTTTGATATGCTATGCGGGTAATCAACAATATAAATTTTTCTTAAATTGAATCGAATATATTTCTTATGTGAGACGTGAGAAGTATATTTTATCAGCCCGAGGAGAGAGGCGGAACTTAGAGAGGTTGAAAAATTGTATTGTGTTTGGTTAAGAATTTTAATTTAGTGAGGGTGTAAGATGAGAGAAAACAAACATTCCAAAAAATTAGCGTTTGCTGTATTGGCTGCTGCTGCAGCTGTAGGTGCCACTGTTGCTCCTGTAAGTGCAGCAACACCTGTATCTACAGCAGATGGTTTTATTTTTGCAGCCGTAGGTGATCAAGCTGGTCAAACCCCAGATACTACACATAATAGTATTTCTTATGGTACTGTTGCAAATGGTACAGCTACTAGCATCGCTGTAGGTCAAGGCAATACAATTACAAGCGCTAATGGTTCTAGCAGTGCATACGGTAACCAAAACTCCATTAATGGTAACCAAGCTAATGCTTTCGGTGATGGCAATACTGTAACAGGTGCATTTGCACAAGCTTTCGGTGATAGCAACGTAATTAACGGTACAAATGCTATCGGTTATGGTTATAACAATACTGTAGCTGGTACAACTACAAACTACCGCGATCGTACTTTCGATAATGAACCTGATTCAGCTACACTTCAAACTGGTTCTTGGAACAGTAATTCTGTAGCTATCGGTTCTAAAAACACTGCATTAGGTAGCTCTGCATTGGCAGTAGGCAACGAAGCAAAAGCTAAAATGAGCGAAACAATCGCTATCGGTCACGAAGCTCAAGCTGACAAAACTTGGGGCATTGCAATCGGTACTCGTGCAACAGCTTCCGATGTACGTTCTTTAGCTCTTGGTCACCAAGCAAAATCCGCTGGTTACAAAGCTAATGCTATCGGTGCTGATGCTACAGCTAATGGTAACCATGCTAATGCTATTGGTTCCTCTGCAACAGCTACTGGCGATCATGCACAAGCATTCGGTGCTGGTGCTCAAGCAACAGGCGTACGTACTAACGTATTCGGTTCTGATGCAGCTGCAACTGCTGATTACAGCATTGCAATCGGTAACAAAGCTAATGCATCCACTGCAAACTCTATTGCATTAGGTGCTGACTCCACTACTCGTTCTGCAACAAGTGTAACTAACGCAACTATAGCTAGACATACATTTGGTGGCTTTGCAGGTACTAGCCCTGTAGGCTCTGTATCCGTTGGTAAAGCTGGCCAAGAACGCCAAATTCACAACGTAGCAGCTGGTAAAATTTCCGCTGATTCCACAGATGCTGTAAACGGTAGCCAATTGTACTCCGTAGCAAATGATTTACAAACTCAAATCAACAACTCCACACCAGGTCAAATCAACAATAATATTACTAACTTGAACAACCGAGTTGGCACTGTTGAAAAACGCGTTAATAAAGTAGGTGCAGGTTCTGCTGCATTGGCTGCTTTACATCCATTGGACTTCAACCCAGATGACAAATGGACAATCGCTGCTGGTTATGGTCACTACCACAATGCTAACTCCGCTGCATTGGGCGCTTTCTACCGTCCTAACGAAGACACAATGTTCTCCGTTGGTGGTACTGTAGGTACTGGCGAATCTCAATTGAACGCTGGCGTATCCATCCGTCTTGGTAAACGTTCCCCTGAGTCCCGCTCTCGTGTAGCTATGGGTCGTGAAATTGCTGAATTGAACGCACGTCTTCAAGACATGGAAAACAAATACAACAACTTGTTACAAATCTTGACTCCACATGCAATTGATCCTAGCAAAACTGCTGAATTCCCAGATGTTCCTCGTAATCACTGGGCTTACCAATACATTAGCCAATTGGCTGGTAATGGTATCCTTGTTGGCTACCCTGATGGCACATTCAAAGGCGACGTTAAGATGACTCGTTACGAATTCGCTACTATGTTGTACCGTGCACTTCAAAATGGTGCTCCTATCGATGACAACATGAAACGTGCTATGAACGAATTTGGTCCTGAATTACAAAATATTCGTCTTAACCACTTCCGTGTTGACCGTATTTCTGGTGCTGACAACGATCGTCATAAAACAGAACGTGTTCGCGTTAACAACGAACCTAAAAACCAACGCGACGTATACGGTTCCCGTATTAACCAATAATACGTTGATAACAACTTCCCCTCGAGCTTGTGAAAGCTCAAAAACAGGATGTATCCTAGTGATACATCCTGTTTTTTTATGCTTATATAGAATTGATATATTAACCCTGAAATATAAATAGTGAAATTAATATTTATACATCTTATGTATGTTGGATAACTTTTATAATAGAAAAATACTAGTATTACAATATGTTATTCTGTGTTTTCTTATTGGGTATAAAAACTTCATATAATATTTATGTAAAAATCTTGAAAGTAAATACATATAGGTGTATAATAACGTTCATAAGTAATAAATATACATAGTTTATGAATAAAAATATAGATATGAGGGAAAGACCATGAAAGAATTTAGACAATTAACTGTAGCAGATACAGCGGAATATCATAAGGTATTAATCGACGGCTATGCAGCGATTAAGGACTATCCGATTACATTCGATGCTATCGATTTTACAGAGGAAGAATCCAAAGAATGGATCGAGACCTATCCTGTATATGGATTGTATATTGATGGACAACTTGTAAGCTCTATTACATTCTGTATGCCGTGGGTGAAATATTCTACACCGGATAAATTTCCACACATCGCTCACTTTGTAACCGCACCAGAGTTTAAAGGAAAAGGTTATGCTCGGGAAACTCTTGGCTATGCTGAAGAATTATTGATTAACCAATTTAAAACGCCTGCTGTTACATTGGGGACTGCAAAAGAACATCCATGGTTGCCTAAAATGTATGAGTCCTTTGGCTTTAAGGCCTATGACAAAGTTCATTTTAGAGGTAAACAACATACTACCATACTTTTCAAAAAAGATTTATTATAGAAAGCAAACCTTATACACTACTTACCTTTGATTTAGAATGTCTTTATAATTCGACATAATAACAGAATCAAATGTAATTGATGTATAAGGTTTATTTGTTTATGCAAAAAATACATGTTTGGGTATATAATGTAAACATATGTAGTATGTCTATGGACTATGGGATAGGGTCATGGATGTTTTTTTGAAAGGATGTGAGACTATGTTAGTCTTATCTGGTATTTTAGTGATGGTCATCGGTCTGATGCTGCGCTTTAATGCCTTGTTAGTTGTCGTAGCCGCAGGTTTTGTAACGGGCCTTGCAGGTGGTCTCAGTATCAACGATATCGTTGGTGCCATTGGGGAGGCTTTCGTTAAAAATCGTTATATGTCATTATTTATTTTGATTTTACCTGTTATTGGTCTTATGGAACGTCATGGCTTACGTGAACGGGCAGAAATTTTGATCGGTAAGATCAACGCAGCTACTGCTGGTCGTATCTTTATGATTTACTTATTTGTACGCCAAGTAACAGTAGCCTTTGGTATTAACATGTCTGGTATGGTTGCTATGGTTCGTCCATTGATTGCTCCTATGAGTGAAGCTGCTGTAGCACAAGGTCGTCCAGTATCTCAACGCACTCTAGATAAGGTACGTGGTATAGCTGCTTCTGCAGATAATACAGGTAACTTCTTTGGTCAAAACTTATTCCTTGCTGCTGGTGGTTTATTACTCATCAAAGGCGTTATGGAACAATTGGGCTATTCTGTTGAATTAACAGATATGGTATTGTACGGATTGCCAACTGCTGTTTGTGCATATATCGTTAACTTCATTCGCTTTATTATCTTCGATAAAACAATTCAAGCCTATGTAGCTCGTGACGAAGCAGATATGAAAGCTGGTAAATTAGTACCTAATGAATTTAATATACTTGTTACACCAGAAGAATTAGCGAAAGGGGGCAAATAATATGTTAGAACTACTCTATAAAATGCAGCCCTTAGATTATGTATATCTTCTCGTAGGGATTATTCTATTTATCTTTGCCATTCAATCATTTTTAGATAAAGAACATAAATATCGCATTGGTACAGGTCTATTTTGGTTATTGTATAGTGTATCCTTTATCTTTGGGTCTTATCTCTCCAAGGAAATCAATGGTTGGCTCGTAATTGCTATGGCGGTTATCGTGTTGGTAAAACAACTTGGCAAAGGCAATTACTTTGAATCTGCTATCGAATTTAAAAAAGGCGAAGCAGTTCGTATTGGTAATGTTATCTTTGTTCCAGCTTTGCTTGTTGGTATCATTACCTTCGTAATCGGCTTCTTTACTAAACTAGGTGCTCTTGTAGGTCTCGGTATCGCCGCAATCATCGCTATGTGTGCCGCTCTTTACATCACTAAGGGTAACCTTAACCAAGGTTTCCATGAAGGTCGTCGCCTTATCGATGCAATCGGTTGGACTGCTATTTTGTCCCAATTATTAGCGGCTCTCGGCTATCTATTTAATTTGGCTGGCGTTGGTAAAATTATCTCCAGTGCCGTCGCAAGTGTAGTACCAGCTGACAATGTATTCCTCGTTGTTGTAGCATACTGTATCGGTATGGTTATCTTCACAATGATCATGGGTAACGCCTTCGCTGCATTTGCCATGATTACAAGTGCCATCGGTATTCCAATGCTCGTAGTAGCTCATGGTGCTAACCCAGCTGCTGTCGGTGCTATTGCAATGCTTGCTGGTTATTGCGGTACATTGATGACTCCTATGGCGGCCAACTTTAACATCGTACCGGTAGCGCTCCTTGAAATGCGCGATCAATACGGCGTTATTAAAGCACAACTTCCAATTGCATTAATTATGCTTGTATTAAATATCCTATTAATGTATTACTTTATTTAACCTTTTTCTTTGAAAAACGATATTCTTATGAGAGCGGATGTTATATACAATCTACTATGATGTAGTTTTGAGGTAGGATTGTCCTTATAAAAACATGTACTTATTGATATAAATCATAGAATATCGTTATGAGGTAGTGTGATGAAAACAATTTTGATTACCGGTTTTGATCCATTCGGCGGTGAACCTATTAATCCTGCTTGGGAAGCGGTAAAAACAATGGATGGTTATACCGATGGTGATTATAAGGTAGTGACTCAAATGGTTCCTACTGTACGTTACACATCTGTTGATACTGTGAAAGCTGCGGCTGAAGAGTGCCAACCAGATTTCATTCTATGTGTAGGTCAAGCAGGCGGTCGCCCAGATATTACAGTAGAACGTGTTGCTATTAACTGTGATGATTTCCGCATCCCAGATAATGGGGGCAACCAACCGGAAGATGAACCTGTTGTAGCCGATGGCCCTAGTGCATACTTTGCGACATTGCCTATTAAAAACATCGTTAACGCATTGCATCAAAATGGTATTCCAGCTAAGGTTTCTAATACAGCGGGTACCTTCGTATGTAATCACTTGATGTATGGTGTATGTCATTATGCAGCGCAAAAGGGCAACATCAAAGCGGGCTTCATGCATATTCCGTACTTGCCATCCCAAGTAGTGGATAAACCAAATCAACCAAGCATGGCTGTTCAAACTGTACGTGCCACATTAGAAACCATCGTTCACGTATTAGCTCATGGTGAAAGCTACAAGGCACAAGATATTAACTATACAACACCGCACGAATAAAAATCTCAGAAGTACTAGTGTTTACTTCTGGGGAGTGTGTAGTGATAGATTTAGCTTTCAATCACTATATAATGTAAGATTTAGTTCTTGATTACTATGTTATTTCGGTATGTACTTGAGTACATAAAATAAATTTAATATATGAGATATTGTGTGATATCTATATGAGAGAAGGTCTTTTTAATGAATAAAAAGTTGGTAGCAAGTTTAGTTTCCTGTATGGTATTGGGTTCTGTAAGTGTGTATGCAGCTAATCCATTTTCCGATGTAGATGCTTCTAGTTGGGCGTACCAATCTGTTGAGCAATTAGCGAATGCAGGGATTATTAATGGGTACCCAGATGGAACTTTCAAAGGTAACAATCCTATTACGCGATACGAAATGGCTCAAATGGTAGCTAAAGCTATGGCTAACCAAGATAAAGCCAATGCGGAACAACAAGCTATGATTAATCGCTTGGCAGACGAATTTGGAAATGAACTCAACACATTAGGTGTACGAGTAGCCAAATTAGAAAATCAAGTAGGGAATGTAAAGGTGACTGGTAATTACCGTTTGCGTTACCGCGGCAGCGAGTTGAAAAATGATACCTATGCGTATGGTAAACATTCCTCCTTTGATTATCGTGCTCGTGTGATCTTCAATGCTAAGGTTAACGATAAAACTGATGCGGTTGTACGTATTCAAGGTTCTAGTGAATTCGGCAATAGCAATGCTACACAAGGTAAAATTAATCTTGCCTATGTAGATCATCATTTTGGTAAAGACACTACATTGCGCGTAGGTCGTCAACTCTATACACCAGGTCTAGGCCTTATGTATGATGATCTCGTTGATGGTGCTCGCCTCATGTACAAACATGGCAAGCTCGATGTATCTGCTAGTTATGGTTACTGGTTGGGCGGCGCTCCTATTTACCAAACTAGAGAAAATACAGTTACTGCAGCTATGGTTGAAGTTAAGGGTAAACTTAATAAACATGTTACTCTTGGTGGTATGTATGGTCGTTTCCATGATGGTAAATTGTACCAAGGCCAAGATGTGGATGCGTTGACAGGTAAACAAGTTAAATCCTTTATTGATTCTCCATACAAAAATATTTGGGGCCTCAATACAAATATGAACTTTAACCGTTGGAATGTATTCGGCGAATGGCTTACAGCTCCAGGCGTTTCCGATTCTCATGCTTGGATGGCTAGTCTTGGCTATGGTAACTATGACATTAAGAAAGCTCATACCTATAGCGTACGCGGTCAATACTACTACCAAGAAGGAAACTCCCCAATCTTCAGTAGTGCCTTTGCGCCTGCCTATAGCTTCTACAATCAACATTATGTAGATAATAAGGGCGTAGCTCATGTACGCAATGGCTTCAAAGGCTTTGTAGCTAATGTAAACTATGTACCATTCCAAAATGTATCTATCGGCGCTTACTATGGCTTCGGTAATAAAGACATGGACGGTAATAAATTAGGCGATTACTGGCGTACAGATGTAAACTTCATGTTCTAATGTATGTTGTTTTCATAACATTACTTTCTTTAAGAAAACACTATAAGAGTATATATTTTGGTTGATAAACGTTATATAGGATTAACTAAAATACATATAATAAAAACCCCGACATCAAATTGATGTCGGGGTTTTCTGTACCCAGTTTCTATTTACAATTATTTTGTAACAACTTTAAGATCTACAGGGATTTTAGCTTCTACAGCTTCGCCTTTGATAACTTTTTGAGCTGTATCAATAGCGATTTTACCCATTTGGTCTGGTTGTTGAGCAATTGTTGCAGCCAATGTGCCGTCTTTAACAGCTTTGTCTGCATCAGCAGTACCGTCAAAGCCTACGATGAAGATTGTTTTGCCTGCGGATTTAGCTGCTTGGATAGCGCCCAATGCCATTTCGTCGTTATGAGCGAAGATAGCTTGTACATCAGGGTTAGCTTGCAAGATATTAGTTGCTACGTTCAAACCTTTTGTGCGGTCGAAGTCAGCACTTTGTTTTGCTACTACTGTTAAGTCTTTGTCAGCTACGTTGTGGAAACCTTGGCCACGTTCACGAGTTGCGGAAGCACCAGGGATACCTTCGATTTCAGCTACTTTTGCAGCTTTGCCTACTTTATCAACGATAAGTTGTGCAGCCATTTCGCCACCTTTTACGTTATCGGAAGCGATGTGAGCTACTACTTTGCCTTTGTCAGCAGAGCGGTCAACAGTGATTACAGGAATGTTTTTAGCATTTGCTGCTTCTACGGAAGTAGAGATAGCTGCAGAGTCTACAGGGTTGATAATCAATACGGAAACGCCGCTTTCAAGCAAGTCAGAAATATCGTTTGCTTGTTTTGCAGGGTCGTTTTGAGCATCAACGATTTTAACTTTAAGACCAAGCGCTTTAGCTTGAGCCTCAACGCCTTCCTTCATAGTTACGAAGAATGGGTTGTTCAATGTGGAAACAGAGAAGCCGATCGTGCCGGATTTTTTGTCGCCGCCGTTATCAGCACTTTTACCACAGCCTGCTACAAGACCGATAACCATGATAGCCATCGCCAACAGTAACAATAGTTTTTTCATAGGAACCTCCTAGGCTTTCTTGCGGTCTGCAAGAACCGCCAATAAAATGACAATACCTTTTACAACTTGTTGATAGAAACTGGAAACGTCGAGAATATTTAACCCGTTGTTGAGGGTACCGATAATTAGGGCACCAATTAATGTGCCAACGATATGACCACGACCACCAGCAAGGCTTGTGCCGCCAAGAACTACCGCTGCGATAGCGTCAAGTTCGTAGCCTGCACCTGCTGTAGGTTGTGCAGAGTTAAGACGAGATGTGATGATTGCACCCGCGATACCACAGAGCATACCAGTTAAGGCATACACGAAGATTTTAACGCGGTCAATCTTGATACCAGCAATGTAACTTACCTTTTCACTACCACCTACGGCGTACGTTTTACGGCCTAAGGATGTGCGGCTCAATACGAACCAGAGGATGATGAAAGCAAGGAACATTGTGATAGCTGGAACTGGAAGGCCTGCAATATCCCCTTGGCCAAAGCCGTGGAATAGAGGGTCTTGTGTAAGGCCAGAGATTGGGTTACCATCGGTGAATACCAAGGTCGCACCACGGTAGATTGTCATGGTCGCTAAGGTAGCGATAAATGGAGCTACGCGGCCATAGGTAATAACGAGACCGTTAATACCGCCCAATACGAGGCCCGCACCTGCGGCTAAGATGATAGCCAATACAGGGTCAGTACCAGTTACGATGAGGTTGGCCATCACGGCACTGGAGAGGGCGAGGATGGAACCAACGGATAAGTCGATACCGCCTGTTAAGATGACGAAGGTCATACCAAAGGCGATAATCGCATTGATGGATACTTGGCGCAACAAGTTACGCAAGTTAGAGAATTCAAGGAAACTGTCATTCATGACAGAGATAATGATAAATAATAGGATGAGGCCGATGAGGGGGCCTAATTTTTTTACATATTGTAGAGCTTTGTTGTCCATTATTGTCCTCCTGTGGCTAATGTCATAATCGATTCTGGTGTTGCATCGCTACGGTCTAAGATACCTGCTACGCGGCCTTCATGAATGACCATAACGCGGTCGCTCATGCCGAGCACTTCAGGTAACTCAGAGGACACCATGATAATGGACACACCATCGTTCGTTAATTCGTTCATTAAATCATAAATATCACGTTTCGCGCCGATATCGATACCGCGCGTAGGTTCGTCCATGATGATGATGGATGGCTTTTTGCCAACCCATTTTGCGATAACCACCTTTTGTTGGTTACCACCGGATAGGGACGATGCCGGTTCGTGAATAGATTGTGTTTTAACGCCTAGTTTTTTAGACAATTCGTCAGCAAAGGAATTGAGCTTGCTCTTATCCAATACATGAGATGGACAAATTTCGTCAAGGTTCGGCAATGTAATATTGGAACCGATGGAGAAGTCGAGGATCAAGCCTTCGCTCTTTCTATTTTCTGTGATGAAAGCAATACCAGCTTTGATGGCATCTTCTGGTTTTTTACAGTTGAGAACGGAGCCGTTTACGGTTACGGTGCCGCCATTATGTTTATCTACGCCAAAGATGGCGCGCATGATTTCTGTACGACCAGCGCCCATAAGGCCTGCTACGCCAAGGATTTCACCTTTGCGCAAGGAGAAGGAAATGTCATTGTCGAAACCTTCTGGTTTGAGGTTATCCACGTTCATAACCACATCGCCCGGTGTTGTAGTGCGAGCAGGGTAGAACTCGTCGATGGAACGGCCTACCATGTGGCGTACCACTTCGTCTACAGAAATCTCGGATGTTGGTTTAGTGATGATGGTGTGACCATCACGCATAACCGTAATCGTATCACATTCACTGAATACCTCTTCCATACGGTGAGAGATATATACGATAGCAACGCCGCGTGCTTTCATTTTGCGCATCATCTTAAACAATGTCGCCGTTTCACGTTCTGTAAGGGCCGCTGTCGGTTCGTCCATGATGACAACCTTTGCATCTAACATCAAGATGCGAAGGATTTCCGTCATTTGTTGATGACCAACGGAGCAAAGGCCTGCCTCAGTAGTGAGGGGTAACTCGATGCCTAGTTCACGGCATGTATTTTCTGCCTCAGCGAGCATCGCTTTTTTATCGAGCATACCAAATTTATTACGCTTTGGTCTCATTAAATATAGATTTTCTAACAATGTTAGATTTGGCCAAATGTTGAGCTCTTGGTGGATGAATGCCACACCGTTTAGCTCGGCCTCTCTCGGGTTTGGAAAGGTGCACTCTACGCCGTCGATGGTGATTGTACCAGCGTCTGCCTTGTGAATACCGGTAAGGATATTCATGAGGGTAGACTTGCCGGCCCCATTTTCGCCCATCAAGGCATGAACCTCGCCCTCCTTGAGGGTAATACTTACATCGCGCAGTACTTGGTTCGTACCAAATGCCTTTGCAATGCCTGACATAACAATTTCCATAACTACTCCTATATGATTGGTGAAAGTATCTATTGATGTATGCTTACAAACCTAGTTGGTTAATCCATTACTCTACGGACGATTGCTGAAAATACAATCGGCGCGCAAGATAATGTTGGCATACGGAGATGCTTCACCAGTTCTAATAATGCATTTGCATTGTTTTGTAGCTTCTTTGAAAGCTTCATGGCTTATTTCAATCCATTCGTATTGATCGGATGGGAAGGTAGACTCCAAGAAGTCATAAGCCTTAGGATTATTTTCTTTAATTTCTGTTGCCACATGAACTGCTTCGGATTTCATATGCTTAGCGATGATGGATACTACTTGCTCAAAGCTTGGTACACCAAAATCTAAGGCTAAATCAATCTTTTG
>URPT01000041.1 GCA_900549845.1 uncultured Veillonella sp.
CGTGGCGCCCAAGGCGGCTTCGAATAGGTATCCCTATTTATTTTCTTGTGATACGGTAGAGCTCAAATATTTTTGTCTTACATACAGATGCGCCAGCATATTATTTGGGGAAGATGGGACGACCATGTATACAATATTTTCAGTGATTATAGGTGGTAGGGTAGCGTTTTTTGATTTTTATAATGGTATAATGAACTTGTTAGAATAAAACGGATTGAGGATAAGGAGGCTTTTATGGCTCGTAATATTTTTGTCACTGGTGCAACGTCTGGTATTGGTCTTTGTATTGCTGAGGCTTATGCCAAACATGGCGATAATGTGTTGATTTCTGGTCGTCGTGCTGAGTTATTGGGCGAGGTACAGGCTCGTTTGTCTAAGGAATATGGCGTGCGTATTGAGACTTTAGTTCTTGATGTGCGTAGTCGCGAGGATGTTGAAAGCAAGGTTCCTGCAGCTATCGAGGCTTTTGGTGGCGTCGATGTGCTCGTTAATAATGCGGGTCTTGCACAAGGTCTTGATTCTTTCCAAGATAGTGCTGTTGATGATGCGGTAACTATGATTGATACCAATGTAAAAGGCCTTTTATATGTAACAAAAGCAGTACTGCCTTTTATGATTGATAAAAATGAAGGTCATATTGTAAATATGGGCTCTACTGCAGGTATTTATGCATATCCTAATGGTGCAGTGTACTGCGCTACAAAGGCAGCAGTAAAGACATTAAGTGATGGCATTCGTATGGATACTATAGCTACAGATATTAAGGTTACCACCATTCAACCAGGCATCGTAGAAACTCCATTTAGCGAAGTACGATTCCACGGTGATGCGGAACGAGCTAAAGCTGTCTACGCTGGCATTGAGGCTGTTCAACCAGAGGATGTAGCCGATGTTGTATTGTATGTAACTAACCAACCTAAACGCTTGCAAATCTCCGATGTAACTATCATGGCGAACCAACAAGCAGCAGGATTTATGGTTCATAAGAAATAATAGGGTATTATACTAAGCTTGATAACATGATATAGGTAGTATTTATTACTTGATATGTAGTATTTATTACTTGAAATTCTATATCATTTAGGATATACTTGTTAAGCGTGTTTTGATAAATATAATTTTACAAAATGCATTATCGGAGATTGTTGTTATGACAACTAAGATAAAAACATTACTAGTGGCTTTTTTAGCCTGTGCAGCTATTGGTTCCTATATCATTACTAGTGGTCACGAGCCATCTGTTGGGGATAGCTCTGTGCCTATGACTAGTGGAATTTCAGTTGAACCTACAGAACCAAATGTTATTATGCTCAGCCCCGTACATGTGTTTACCACAGTTAAAGAAGCGGCGGAGTATATGAATATAACACCACAGATGCCAAAGTTATTGCCTGTAGGCTTTAATATTCAATCTGTCATAACCTTAGAGAAAGATATATTACAAGTGGTTTATGTCTATGAACCTGGTGCGGAGCCATATTATAACCAAGCTGGCGGTGCATATATTATATATCGCTCATCTCAGTTACCTAGCGATATCAGCGGTGACCATAAGATTCATAAGGTGATAAAAACTGAAGGTGTAGATGGTACAAAGGTTACTTTCAAAGGCAGCGACAAAATGGTTTACCTTGCATCGTGGATGAAAGATGGACAAAATCACTCGTTAGATTTTTATCGTCCCGTTACACGAGATGTGGCGAAGGCTATTATCCGTAATATTGTTGAAGAAACATTACATACAAAATAAATGTATTTTAGTAATTTCCGCTTGAGCGAAGGGAGATTATACGGATGGTTAAAAAATTTCTATTAATGGCAGTTGCCTGTGCGTGCGTAGGTTCTTATACTGTAGCTGGTGCTCAAGGAACTTTTGATGTACCACCTGATCCAGCTAAACCTATGGTAGCAGAACAAGCAGCGCCTATGGTTGGCATGCCAAATCCTATACATGAATTTAGCACTATTGATGAAGCCGCTAAATACATGAATATTATGCCTCATTTACCTAAAGTATTACCTGTAGGCTATAATATTGAGTCTGTAAGCACAATCAATAAAGATGTTTTGCAAGTTGTGTATGGTTACCAAGTTGGGGAAGATGCAACTCGTAATCAAGCAGCAGGCAAACGCATCATTTATCGCGTAGCTAATACGACAGGTGATATCAGTGGTGATCATAAGGACTATCGCGTTACAGCTACAGAAAAAGTAAACGGTACAAAGGTTACTTTCAAAGGTGGCGAAAAAATGGTCTACCTCGCAGGTTGGACGAAAGATGGTCAAACCCATGCGATGTACTTTGAGCGCCCTGTAACTCGCGATATGGCAAAAGCCATCATTACTAACACTGTAGCACCTACAACACATACAAAATAATATAACAGTCCAGCCTAGTGGGATAGGCATGCGAGCTGTGGTGAAGCACTCGCATGGACACTGTAAGGGTTATATAAGAAGCGGCTCCTCTCATGAGGGGCCGTTTTAGTATATATGCTAAAATTTCATAATGAAAATCATTCTAATATATACATAGGGGTATATCTAAAAATAAGAATCATTGTTATAATATAATATGGTTATTATTTGATGAAGAAGGCAGGTGATGTATTGTATCGATTAATACTACAGCGTTTGGCAGGTATTGTAGGTATTTTATTGGTTGTTACCATCGGTACATTTGTATTGATAAAATTATCTCCTATTGATCCCGTGTCGATGAAGTTTAATCTTCTAGGAGCTACACCAGATCCAGTTGTAGTTGCACAGATACGAGAGCAGTTGGGGCTCAATGATCCTTGGTGGCAGCAATACTTACGTTGGTTAGGTCAAATTGTACAAGGGGACTTTGGTGAGTCCATTCTGTACGCTTTACCAGTAGCGACCATTCTTGGTGGCGCCTTGCCTAATACCTTAGGGCTCGTATCCTTATCTCTTGTTATGGGGATAGTGGTGACCATACCGCTCGGTATGCTATCTGCAAAGTATCAAGACTCATGGATTGATCATGGGGTTCGTCTCGTTACATTCTTAGCGTTAGCAATCCCTAGCTTCTGGGTCGGTTTATTATTACTGTACTTATTCGGTGTTAAATTACAGTTAGTGTCGGTAACGAATACCAATGGCTTTTCTGCCTATGTATTGCCCGCGGTAACCCTTGCTTTATGGATATGTGGTCTCTACATTCGTCGATTGCGCAATGCTATTTTAGAAGTGTCGCGACAGCCCTTTGTACAGGGGGCGCGAGCATTAGGCTTGCCAGAATGGATGGTCTACACCCGTTACATATTCCCTCATGTAGGACTTATGTTATTGCCTATGATGGGGGTAACGATGGGCGCTATGCTAGGTGGCTCTGCCGTTATTGAAACGGTATTCGCCATAAAAGGTATTGGTTACATGATGGTGCAAGGTATTATGGCTCGCGATTATGTATTGATGCAAGGTTACATTATTTGGATTACTATGGTGTTCATCGTGATTAATATTATCATTGATGTATTGAGTGTTTGGCTGAATCCGAAGCGAAGAGCCGCTATAAAAGGAGGCTCCTATGAATAGACGAAAGCCTTACACTTTATATGCTATGTTGGTATTAGCAGCTCTGTGGATTGCATTTTTCTTATGCGCTCCCTATATAGCACCATTTGATCCTGAAACGACGAGTGTTGCAGACCGCTTACAAGACATTAGTAGTACCCATCTATTAGGGACTGACCAACTCGGTCGTGATGTGTGGTCTCGTATTCTGTACGGTGGTAAAGCCTCTTTAGGGATTGCTTTCACCATCATTGGCATTAGTGGGGCCATCGGTATCGTTATTGGTGGATTAGCAGGATTCTCTACACCTCGCGTTGATCGTTGGTTATCTCGTTTAATCGATTTAGTGCTTGGCTTCCCGAACATGGTCATTGCCATTGCTTTCGTTGGTATCATGGGACCGAGCATTACGAATGTCATCATTTCCCTGTGCATTACGAAATGGGCGGAATATGCCC
Organism: uncultured Veillonella sp.; assembly: GCA_900549845.1. Taxonomy (GTDB): domain Bacteria; phylum Bacillota; class Negativicutes; order Veillonellales; family Veillonellaceae; genus Veillonella. The sequence goes on from URPT01000041.1 coordinate 3,999, forward strand.
GTATCACGAGAGGCCTCGTACAAATTGAACGCCACGCAGAGTATATTACCTTTGCTCGCATGTCGGGCGCTTCAAATTTACGAATTCTGTGGCGCTATATTCTGCCGAATGTTTTGCCACCGTTGGTGATCGTCATTATTCAACATTTAGGGGAGACCATCATCTTGGTAGCTAGTTTCTCGCTCATCGGCATCGGTGTACAACCGCCAGATCCGGAGTGGGGCGCTATCTTGTTGAGTTCCCGAGATTTCCTACAAACGGCGCCGTGGCTGTTAATTTACCCAGGGCTTGCCATTTTCATTACTGTTGTTTTATTTAACTATATTGGCGATGCGTTGCGCGATGCCCTCGATGTATCTCGTTAACCGTGCTGTGTATAGAGTTTTATGGTGAAAGCCTCTTTTACAGAGGTGATGTTCAAAAAAAGGAGAAGTTATGAAACGTTGGTTATTAGCGTGTCTAACTATGCTGTGCATGGTAGCTCTCTTGGTCGGCTGTGGCAATAATACTGCTAAAGACAGCAAACAAGGGAAGCATATGAATGTTGGTTTGTATTGGTTTGGTGAAACATTAGACCCAACTCACGAGTGGGATGCGTGGACATTGACTCGTATCGGCGCTGGTGAAACATTGGCAACGGTAACACCAGATATGAAATTTACTCCACAATTAGCAGACTCTTGGGAAAATGTGGACCCTACAACATGGAAATTCCACATCCGTGAAAACGTTAAATTCCACAATGGCACTCCAATGACGCCACAAAAGGTAAAAGAGTCCATCGAGTATACGATGAAACAAAGTGCTCGTTCCGCTAAAGCAGTTAAAATCGAGTCCATCACAGTAGATGGTCAAAACTTGATTATTAAAACTACAGAGCCTAATGGTTCCTTGTTATCTAGCTTGACTGAACCTGCTTTCGTTATCATGGATACTGCAGACCTTAAAGATGTAGCATCTAAACCAGTTCTTACAGGCCCTTACAAAATCACTAATTTCAAAAAAGGTGAAACAATTGAGCTCGTTGCCTTCGCAGATTACTGGGGCGGCAAACCAGGTCTTGATTCTGTAACTGTAAAAGACATCGAAGACAATAACAAACGCGCTATGGCGTTGCAATCTAAAGACGTAGACGTAATTCAAAAAGTGGACTCTGCTAACCGCAGCTTGTTCAAAGACGGTTTCAATATTCAAGACGTTGCTGGCGTTCGTGTGTTTATGTTGAAAGCAAACAACACAGAAGCATCTCCATTACATGATAAAGCTGTGCGTTCCGCTATTGCTCATATCATTAACTATGATTCCATGGCGAAAATCATTGGTAATGGTGCGACTCCAGGTGCGGCTCCATTCCCGCCATCTGCCAACTTAGGCTATGATGCGATTGCTAATAAACCGATGACAGATGTAGCAAAAGCTGACCAAATCTTGACTCAAGCGGGCTATGCTAAAAATGCAAACGGCATCTATGCAAAAGATGGTAAAGAATTAGCTGTTACTCTTGCTATTTGGGGGAAAGACACAAGCTTATACGAAGAAATTCAACAAGAATTGAAACAAGCTGGCATTGCAGTAACTCTTAAGAAATTACAAAGCGCTGGTGAAGTAGACACACTTGGTACAGATGGTTTTGATTTAGTAGAACGCAATGTAGTTACTATGTCTACAAATGACCCGTACTGGTACCTCAGCTTGTTCTACAAAACTGGTGCGAAAGCAAACGTTGGTGCTTACTCCAACCCTCAAGTGGATGCATTAATCGATCAATTATCCGTAACATTTGATCAAAATGAACGCTCTAATATTGCCAAACAAGCACAACAAATCTTAGTTGATGACGTAGCAGATATCTACTTGATGTATCCAAGTGCAACAGTTGTATCTACTACAAAAGTTAAAAATGTACCAGTACATCCAATCGACTACTACTTATTAACAAAGGATTCTACTATTGAATAAATCTGATTGTATCGTATTTGATAAGGTTACAATTTCATATGGTGCGGAGCAAGCGGTGCGCGATGTATCCTTCTCCGTGCCCAATGGTGAGGTCTTTGCCATCGTTGGTGAAAGCGGATCTGGTAAATCTACGTTAGTTCGTGCCGCCTTTGGCATGTTGAAACAAGCTAACATTAGGGGCCAAATTTTGCTAAACGGAACAGATATTTCTACATTGAGTGATGGTGATTGGCGACAATTGCGGGGTACAAAGATTTCCATGATCTTTCAAAATCCCAGCGCCTATTTAAACCCAAATCGAACCGTAGAAAATCACTTCAAAGATTTATTTCATGCCCATGGTGAAAGCTATGATGTAAGTCGCGTTATAGATATGCTTAATCTCGTTCACTTAACCGATGGAGAACGTATCTTGCAGTCCTATCCGTTTCAGTTGAGCGGTGGTATGCAACAACGGTTAGCCATAGCCTTAAGCCTCATCTTGAAGCCTAGTATCGTATTTGCCGACGAACCGACTAGCGCCTTAGATATGCTCGTGCAAGCCTCTGTATTGGACCTTATGAAAGAGGTAACACAGGCTCTTGGGGCAACGGTGATTATTGTAACCCATAATATCAAGGCGGCTGCTCACATTGCCAATAGCATTGGGGTTATGAATAAGGGGCAACTCGTTGAAGTGGGATCCTCCGAAGAAGTCATGGCCCATCCAAAGGATGAGTATACTCGTATCTTGTTAGATTCCGTAACGAAAGTGGTGTAGTATGATTCAACTCGAGAAAATCTGTAAACAATATACGAACCACAATCATACGGTCCATGCCGTTGATAACGTATCCTTTTCCGTGGCTCCCAATGAACGAGTAGGCATTGCAGGTGGCAGTGGTTCTGGTAAAAGTACTCTCCTTAGACTGATTGCTATGTTAGAAAAACCTACCTCTGGGAGTCTGCGACTCTTTGGTGAAGACGTAACATCCATTCAAAACCATACAGAAATATATCGTTCCATGCAGATGATGTTTCAAAATCCCTTGGCGGTGATTCCTCCAAGGATGAACTTAGAAGCATTTCTCTTAGAGCCGTATATTAACTATGGTCTCATGGATATAGCGGCAGCAAAGGACGATATCCGCAAATGGATACAACGGGTAGATTTACCGGAACATACGGTTTATAAATACCCTCACGAAGTCAGTGGTGGTCAACTACAACGTGTTGTATTAGCACGGATCATGCTGATGAATCCTAAATTAGTACTCTTTGATGAACCTGCATCGGCCCTTGATGCGGTAAATCAAAAGTTGGTGCTAGACCTCCTACAAAAACTATATACGGAACAACCCTTCGGCTACGTATTCGTCAGCCATGACATCGGACTATTACAAGCCGTAACAGACCGAATCATCGTCATGAAAGACGGACAAATCGTAGAAACCATCGAATCAAAACGACTCAAAGAAGCGGTACATCCATATACACAAGCACTTGTGGAAGCGAGTGTGTAAAAAGAAAGAGCCCCTGTTTGAACAGGGGCCTTTTGCTATATATTTATTATTTAAGTACGTAAGTGATGGTAAAGCAATTGAAATAACTTATATAAGAAGTCAAAATATTTTGTTACCATATGAGACTTGGCTTAATAGTTAATTTGAAACATATAGGTTTTGTAGAAAGCATAACAGATTGACATATCGCGAAATTACGATATAATCATTTTAGAGGTGACTAAAGATGAATCAATTAGAGGTCTTTAAAGCACTTGCTAATGAATCACGTCTGCAGATTTTATTTTGGTTAAAGGATCCTAAACAGTACTTTACTCATCAAGAACCGGTAGACATGGTGGAAGTCGGCGTCTGTGTAGGTCAAATCCAGCTCAAATTAGGCGTTACCCAATCGACGGCATCTCAATATTTGTCTGTATTGCAAAAGGCAGATTTGGTGATTGCTACACGAATTGGTAAATGGACCTATTACCGTCGCAACGAGGAAACCATTGCAGAGTTAGCAAAGTTGGTAGAAACTGAATTATAAAAGAGCATGAATATATAACACATAAGTATGTGTCATAGAATTACTAGTGAAATGATTGTATTGGTAACATTAGTATATTGATAACACTAGTACATTGATAACACAGTTATTGATAATACGAGTATATTGATACAATGCGTACTATTTCGTGAGTGTGATTATATAGGATTGCTTTTTTATTCGCTTGATATATCGGTAATTCGCAATATGTAAATTTGATATTGCTTTTCAGTCATCAGCCAAATTATTTAATATAGTACCTATAAAAGTAGGAGAAAGAGGCTATAATGGCACAACATAACTTAACAGATACAATTACATTCCGTCGTGGATTGACGATTCCTAACCGCATTGCCTTGGCTCCCATGCAAAGTCAATCTGCTTTAGAGGGTGGCTATGCAAGTAATGATACGATCCGTTATTACAATCATCGTTCTAAGGCAGCAGGCCTATTGATTACTGAGTTTCATTATGTTAGTGAAAATGGTGGCCCAGCGTACATGCCTGGCTATCCATCCCAAATGGGCATTTACTCTGATGTTCACTTAGAAGGGGCTAAGAAAATTGCACAAGCTTTAAAGAAAGACGGCAATAAAGCGGTTATGCAGATTCATCACGGTGGTCGCATGGCGATTGGTCGCTATATTAATCATCAAGATGTAGTAGCCCCTAGCGACTTACACCGCAAGTTCCCTGTTCGTGCTCTTACTGAAAGTGAAATTGAAGAGATCATTGCAGATTTTGGTCGCGCTACAAAACGAGCTATCGAAGCTGGCTTCGATGGCGTAGAGATTCACGGTGCTAACCACTATTTATTGCAACAATTCTTCTCTGTATTAACAAACCACCGTACAGATAAATGGGGCGGCTCTTTAGAAAATCGTATGAGATTCCCACTCGCGGTTGTGCGTGAAGTAAAACGCGTAGTAGAAGAAGCGGGCGTACAAAACTTCATCATTGGTTACCGTTTGAGCCCAGAAGAAATCCACGGTACAGATATTGGTTATACTTATAAAGAATCCCTTCAACTCGTAGAGACTATTGTAAAAGAAGAGTTGGATTACATCCACTTATCCTTATGGGGTGGTTATGATTCTAAACCAGAAGGCGCAGATCAATCCTTTGGCTCTTTATTCAAAGCAGCTCTCGATGATGAAACAAAGCTTATTATTGTAGGCGATGTCTTCAGCGAAGAAGCAGCTCGTGATGCTGTAGAAAACTACACTGACATCATCGCAGTAGGCCGTGGCACTTTGGTGGATCCTGAATTTGGTCATAAAATTATGACTGGAAAAGGGGATACCATCGTTCACGAAGTAACTCCGGAACATGTGCCAAATATGCACCTAACACCAGGCCTATTTGAAGCCTTCACACGTACTGACTCCTTGGGGTTGCCACCACTACCAGGTGCAGAATCCATCTATAACCAACATAGAGGTACCTACGATAACCATCCACTAGCAATTCCATATGCAGAACAATAAAAAGAAAACATCAACTAAATTAGTAAAAATTTTAGTTAAATAATCGAATTACAATACATAAAACTATACACCTATATATGACTTGTGAAAGCAAGTTTGTAAAATAAGAGGCTGTAGCAGAATGCAATAATAACGTATTCTGCTACAGCCTCTTTGCTTATTATATTTTGTTTATTACTTTTATAAATTAATTATGCTTATATATGCAGGGTTTTTTGTTTTTGTGTAGAAATATATAAATAAGATGAAGTGTGTATATTGATGTTTAGGAGGTATTGTTATGGAATTCGAAGGTCTTATTAAATCACATGTGCAACGGATTAAAACTTTAAAGAATGACATTTTGACAGAAGAGGCAACAAAGACATCCCTTATTATGCCGTTCTTTAGAATTCTTGGGTATGATGTATTTAATCCAAATGAATTTATGCCAGAGTTTGTAGCAGATGTGGGACTTAAAAAGGGAGAAAAAGTTGATTATGCAATCAAGCTAGACAATGAGCCTGTTATCTTAGTTGAGTGCAAATCAATTAATGAAAAACTGGAAAAACATGACTCTCAACTATACCGTTATTTCGGTACAACAACAGCTAAGTTTGCTATTCTTACAAATGGTATTATATATAGATTCTATACAGATATTGATGAAGTTAATAAGATGGATGAAGCGCCATTTTTAGAAATTAATCTATTAGAACTACGTGATGAGCAAATTGCAAAGTTACAGCATTTTACAAAAGAAAAATTTGATCGAGATGCTATTTATGATTCGGCAGAAGGCCTAAAAAATGAGGCTCAGATTCGACAAATTATTAAAGATGAAATAGAAAATCCTAGTGATGAATTAGTTAAATTTATATTGGGTAAAGGTGTTTATAATCGAGTAAAAACACAGGCTGTTATTGAAAAATATACTCCTATTGTAAAAAATGCCTTTGATTATATTATAAAAGAAATGCTTAGTAAAAAGATTGAGACTGCCTTTGCAAATACTGAACCAACTGAATCAAGCACCCCTCAATCAGACAACGAAGAAATAAATACTAATGAAGAAGTAGAAAGTAAAATTGTTACAACAGAAGAAGAACTTGAATCATATTATATTGTTAGAGCAATTCTAAGTAAGTATATAAATGTAGACCGGATTACTTATAGTGACAAAGAAAGCTACTTTGCAATTATTTTAGACGATCATATTACTAAATGGTTATGTCGTATCTATATTAAAAAGAACAAGAAATATATTGGCATTGTAGAAAATGGTGAACAAATTAAATATACAATTGAAAATATTAGTGATATCTATGGGTATGCAGATAAAATTGTTCAAAGATTGCAATTATTAGAGGTAAAATAATCTATTTAAAAGTGATAGTTAGTATTGTCTTATAAGTGATGGGAGACATTATGTATATAGCAGTACAAAGAATTATTTCATGTCAGAAACTATTAGAACGACATATTGATGAGTTTGAACCTTGTAAAGTAGTAGTTTCAAAAGATTTACCTATAGATATAGTGTTAGATACAAAAATTTATTGTCATAAAGAGAATGAATATATTGTTGTTGGAGATAAGAAGACCTTTATACAACAAATTTGTATGGCAAAGTTAAATACTTATGTAGAAAAGAATACACTGTATAAAGAGGCTGTTTTGCTAATCGAAAAAGAATTAGATAATATTGTTAGAGAATTACCTTATGACTATATACGAGATAACGAGCAAAAAATAGTCTTTAGAAAATGTAATCAAGATAGTCAATTTATGACTTTAAATGAGATAGCAGTTATTGTTGAGAAGAACAATAAAATTTTACAAGGGCTGAAATTTGATGATAAACCTAGTTGGGGAGCTGACAGTAAATATACACGTGCGGGATATAGTGTTGAAAGAGGTATATATGCTGCGGATAGATTAAAGATATTATTTAAGATGAGTGACGAATGTGGGCGCAAGCTAAGCAATGATTTTGAAGACTATTGTTGGTTTATAGAAAATAAGCGTAGTAATGGTAAAGTATATTATGCAAATAGACGTAGGCGACGTGACTTAGCAGCGTTAAAGTACTATGAAACTCATA
>URPT01000042.1 GCA_900549845.1 uncultured Veillonella sp.
CCGAACAATACGGACACAACTACGTTAGCCGTTTTACGACCAACACCAGGTAATTCTACCAGTTGATCAAATTCACGTGGTACCTCACCATGATATTGTTCTACCAAGATTTGACAGGTAGCAATTAAGTTTTTCGCTTTAGACTTATAAAGACCGCAATCTTTAATAAGAGTTTCTAGTTTTGTAACCCCTATTTCAAGCATTTTAGCAGGATGATTTAATTCAGGGAACAATCGTTTCGTAACAATATTAACCCTTTCATCCGTACATTGTGCAGATAAAACAACGGCTACTAATAATTCAAATTCATTTGTATACTCAAGGGCAGGTTTTGCATCAAAATAATGCTCTTCCAATAATTTCAATTGCTCTGCCTTTATTGCTTTTGTTACACGCATACAGCTCTCCTTTCTCACTTGTGAAAGTACAGACGCGTACAACTTATATCTTACCATACGTATTCATTTAGTTCTATGTTATAATAAATCAAGTTATTCTAATATAGAATACAGGAGGTCAATATGAGCAATATTAACGATACATTAAAACGTATAAATGAACTAGCAGCAAAGAAAAAATCTGGGCAACAACTCACACCAGAGGAATTAGCAGAAAAAAAAGAACTTTATGAGATTTACTTAAGCTTCATTCGAGGCCAAATCACAGATACATTGGATCGTGTTGAATTCGTGGATCCAGAAACAGGTGAACGTACAGCGCCTAAACGAGCACTTGAAAACTTAGCTAAAGAAGCTGACAAAGATATTAAAGAACATAAAGACATTCACTAATGTAAGAAAAGCCACTTGATACATGGATCAAGTGGCTTTTCACATAAGTTTTACTTATCTATTATAATTTACCAAGACGTTTCATGGCATTATAAATTTTTTCGGCAAGACCTGTCATTTGGAATTTAGGAATACCGCATGCTGCAACGCGAATACCATTAGCTAAAGCGATAACATAGATATGTTCTTTTTTCAACTCTTCACAGATAGCATTAGCAGAATCTGTAGGAATCGTAATAAAGAAACCACCGCGATATGGCAACATAGGAAGACCAACTTGTGCCGCCTCTTGTTTAAATATATCAGCACGATCGCGAATCAATTGATAATAGCTATTACGCTCATCTTCATAGGCCTTAAATTTAACAGGATCTGCTACAATATTAGCCATCGTGCGCATTGCAGGGCGGCAAATATTAGACCACGTAGCACGACTTGTAGATTTATTAATTTCTAAGAATTCATCAGCAATTTCTTCGTCATCAGAGATACCAATCATAGCACCTACACGTTGACCATACATAGTGAAGCCTTTAGACAAGCTGTAACATACACATGTGAGGATTTCTTTTGGCAAATGACTGAATTTACTAAAGAATGCACGAACTTCTTCTTTTTCACCAGAATAATCAAGGTATGCAACATCAATGCCAATGATTACATTATTACGGCCTATAGCAACGAGTTCTTTTAAGAAATTTAGAATAGATTCCCAATCTTTGTCCTCTATAGAGTAACCTGTTGGGTTATTTCCAGGTGTGTTAAACACAATTAAAACATTTGTTTGTTTCGCAGCTAATTCATTTACACGATTTTGGAACGCTTCATGGTTAAAGTTATTATGTTCATCAAATAAAGAATACGTAACAAGTGTACGACCTACATCGCTACAAAGTATACGATAGGCACCCCAGTACCAATCAGCAGTCAACACCTCATCACCAGGTTCTGTATAGTTATGAACTAAGTGATGAATACCGCCTGTACCACCTGTAGTAGCAATACTACGGATATGACCTTCTGGACGAGATTGTCCAAAGCATTCCGCCTCTGCAGCAGCAAGGAACTCAGGTACACCTGCAATCGGAGCATAACCAATATGTTCCATGTCAGAAAGCCCCAAATATTCTTCTTTAACAGTTTTGAGGAAAACTAAGTTACCTTCTTCATCATAAATAGCACCTAAAGTACCGTTTACAACATTCTCACGACCATTTTCTTTTGCATCAGCTATTGCTTGTCCAGCAGTAACAAAGATCACGTCCTTTAATTTTTTCCCTTTTGCATGCTTTGCAGCAACACTTGTCATAACTTGCACCATCCTATCTAAAATGAATATTACACACCTATCATACCTAAACTTATTTAATTATACAATGTGTATTTAAGAAATATATTGTATACATAAGAAAAAATACTAATTACAATCTGAATTGTAAAAAAGCTAAGGTATATAGTATATATACAATATCCTATACAAAATATTTTTATAAATCATATGCTAGTATTTATAAAAAAAAAGACCACTCATTAGAGTGGTCTTTGATATTCTTAGAAGGAGTAGCCTACACCAGCGTGTAAACCATTTACAGTTTTATCATTGTTGTTTACGCTATATTTATCATAGCCATAGTATACGTTCAAGTCTACATCAGGGCGAACTTCATATTGAGCACCTACTTGGTAAGTTTGTTTAATATCGTTACCCCAACCAGCTTTAGCAAAGCCGTTTACTTTTTCTGTCAATGGCACATGACCAATAACACCAGCTTGGAAACCTAATTCTGTATCATTTGTACGAATTGCAGTACCAGCACCATATACGTTAACATTTGGATGCACTTTATAAACTAATGCTAATTGATGATCTTTAATGTCGCCGTTTTTTGCATTCAATTTATCATAAGAATATTGAACTGCAGTTTTATTGGAAAGATCGTGTTGCAAAGAAACACCGAAACCGTCGTTGCTATTGCCGCCACCTTTAGATACATGTTGTTTAAATGCATAATCAGCTTGTACTTTAGTGGAACCGTCGCTAATTTTTGTTACAGGTGCCGCTGCAAATGCACTACCTGCCACAACTGTAGCTGCTAGAGTTAATAATACTAATTTCTTCATTTGTACCTCCTATACACATATCTCAAGATATGTCTTACTAAGTTACTTATTTACGAATGTTTTTATTATACACTCTATAAATTAGCGTTTCATGAATACAGGGATATCAGGGATACCACTGTTTGTTGTTGTAGTGGATGCTGGACGAGATGTAGTAGTTGTTTTACCGAATTCTGGTACGCTTTTTGCATTAGAATTAAAGCCAGTTGCAACAACAGTAATTTGAACTTTATCGCCCAAGCTTTCATCGATAACAGAACCGAAGATGATATTTGCATCAGGGTCTGCTGCTTCAGAAATGATTTCAGCTGCTTCGTTGATTTCGAACAAGCTCAAGTTTGCACTACCAGAAATGTTAAGCAAGATGCCTTTAGCACCATCAATGGAAGTTTCCAACAATGGGCTATTGATAGCCATTTTAGCAGCGTCTGCAGCACGGTTTTCACCTTCGCCAATACCAATACCCATCAAAGCTTCGCCTTGTTCAGTCATGATAGTTTTTACGTCTGCAAAGTCAAGGTTGATTAAACCAGGAACTTGAATCAAATCAGAAATGCCTTTGATACCTTGACGAAGTACATCATCAGCTGTGCGGAATGCATCGCTCAAAGAACATTTTTTATCTACAACTTGTAACAATTTGTCATTAGGAATAACGATAATTGTATCAACTTTTTGAGTCAAGAACTCAATGCCTTTTTCTGCTTGTGCACGACGACGTTTACCTTCAAATGCGAAAGGTTTAGTTACAACGCCTACTGTTAATGCACCAATTTCTTTAGCACATTCAGCTACGATTGGAGCAGCACCAGTACCAGTACCACCGCCCATACCAGCAGTTACGAATACCATATCAGCACCTTCAAGGGCTTTAATGATTTCTTCACGGCTTTCTTGAGCTGCTTCTTCACCGATTTGTGGATTAGCACCAGCACCAAGGCCTTTAGTAACTTTTTCGCCGATTTGAATTGTTACATCCGCTTTAGACAATTCAAGCACTTGGCTTTCTGTATTAGCAGACAAGAATTGAACACCTTTAAGATCGCTATCTACCATGCGATTAACAGCGTTATTACCGCCGCCACCAACACCGATAACTTTAATATTTGCAAAATCAGACATTGAACTTCCTCCTCTTATCGTTATCTATTGTATCAATATACGTCCCAATGTATCGATTTATATACTGACTATCTTATAACAATTACATTTATTTTACACTAAAATTTGAAAACTTTCCACTATATAGAATGGGATTTATTAGAACCGCTTAGTCATAATTATTTTGCGTATAGCGCCTACATTAATAAATACACGTAACCCAAATCCAATAAGGGCCACATAGTATAGGTTAATGCCTATTAAATCACCAACATATACAAGAATAACAGCTAATACCATATTTGAAAAGAACCCAATGACAAAGTTACTGAGATCAAAGGTTCTTTCCAATGCTGCTCGACTGCCACCAAATACTGCATCTAAAGCAGCTAGAACAGCTACCGAAGTATAATTCGAATAACTAGCGGGGATATGAAGTGGTGTTACCCATCCTAAGATAGCCCCTATAATTAGGCCAATGATGGCAAAGATATAGATATTCATTCTTTACCTCCTAACTCATTAGGCTTCATATGTTCTTCTCTAAAAGTACCTGTGAAAGCAGGAATCGCTACATCCTCTTCTTGCTTTATAGTTACCTTTATCCCCCAATGTTTAAGTGAATCTACTACACCACCGCGCATAGTGAGCGCAGAATTTAATGTCTTTGGATCTCCAATAGCTTTCACCGTAAAGGGAGCTCCAAAGACCTTCCCATTTACAGTAATAGTCGGGCCTGAACATCGTATTTCAGACGTTCCTATGAGGCGTTGATCATTAATAGCTATCGCTTCAGCCCCACCAGCCCGTAATTCATTGACAATTCTTAGAATATCTTCATCATGAATTACATACAAATTAGGATTTTCACCACTTTGAACAGGCTTTAAGCTATCTTCAATCAACACGCTAACACCTGGACCTTTAACATTTGTTAAAGCCGCTTTCATCATAAGCTGTTCATCAGCTTTACCACCGCCATTGGCACCAGATTTTTTTAGTGACTCAATTTGCTTTAACAAAGCATCACGTTCACTCTGGGCCTCTCTCAATTGTACCGCCAAATCGCCAGTTCGTTGTAAGCGAATATTTTCTTCTATATTATCTTGCGTCATCTTATATTGGGTTACAACCATAAACCCTAATATACAGCTGACTATGGCAATTGCCCACCGTTCGTGTCTCACGACAATCATCTACCTTTATATTCAACATGACCTTATCTATCTTGTTTTTTATCATCCTTCTTAGTAGATGAATTTTCTGTAGTCGGTGCTCCATTTTGATGTTTTTTGCCTTCTGGCATCACATCGGTTTTAATGTACGGTGACGAAACATTTACATCTATATACTGTACATTACCATGTGTCTTTTTAATATCTTGTAACATCGACTGAGTTAGCTCTGCTTTTTTAGCTAAGTCTTTGCCATCCCCCAGTCGAATCTGTACACCTGATACAGTATATGCCATTATCGCATCAGGATCTCCAATATTAACCTCTGCAATATTCTTGAATGTCTCCTCATCGAGTGAGTTCAAATATTCAAGGGCGGCCAATATCGGTTTATCTACTACCGTATCACCTAATAGTATATTTCCAGCTTTCACACCAGAAATCATAGGAACAGATGTGTCTTGTATAGCTGGCTCAGATGCGATCACTTGTCCCTTACTATCAAGGGTTAAGTATCCAAACTGGGCCGGTACGACTGCAACTGCCTTGCGTTCTACTACATTTACTACCATTGTCAGTGGCAACTGATAGCTAATTTGAGCCTCTTCGACACGTAAGTCTTTCGACAATCTAGTTTTTAATTTTTCTGTACTAATTTGCAATATATTAACAGGTTCATGTATATCACCTGCTACCATTACATCTTGTACAGTTACCTTATCCGATCCAGTAACTTTTAAGGATCCAAAAGGAATAGGTAGTGTAAACAACCCCACCAACACGAGAGTAACTGCACCACCGATTTTTAACACTCGTTTTCTAAATACAGCCCGTTCATCACGAACAGGTGTAGAAGACTGCATCTCCCCAGAGTTGGATGGATGGTTTTGCTTATCATCCATAGTTAACTCCTTATCTTCTATTAGCCCTTAAAATTTCCCTATACTAGCTGTTAATAGAATTTTTTCACATAATGTTGGGAAGTCGATTCCCATTTCTTTAGCTGCTTTTGGTACTAAAGACGTTGCTGTCATACCAGGCACAGTGTTATATTCAAGAACATACATCTTATCGGCATGATCTGTCATAACATCAACACGAATTACCCCACTGCCTTGTACTTCACGATACACAAGTTCCCCAATGCGTTGCATTTCAGCAGTCATTTCTGCACTAATAGGCGCTGGCACTAAATACTCAGTAGCACCAACAGTGTACTTACTCTTGTAATCATATTCACCAGAATGTGGACGAATTTCAATAACAGACAATGCTTTACCATCTAAAACAGATACTGTAAATTCACGACCATCAAGAAATTGTTCTACCACAAGAATAGGGTCATATTTTAGAGCTTCCGTTACAGCCTCTTCTAACTGAGCTTCATCGCGAACAATAGTAACCCCAATGCTAGAACCTTGCGTAGCAGACTTCACAACTACTGGAATTGTAAAATCCTTACGAATATGTTCAATAATAGCTTCTGCAGATTCAAGATTACCATTAAAGGACTCGGATGCCGCAGTAGGAATATTGGCACCTTTAAATACATCTTTACTTACTTTTTTATTCATACCTACTGCATGAGCCATAATACCTGACCCAGTGTATGGAATTTCAGCCATTTCTAATAGGCCTTGCAACGCACCATCTTCGCCGTAACGACCATGAATTGCATTAAATACAACCTCGCCACCTAAGTCTTCAATATCTTTTAATACAGTGCGCGGATTGAGTTCTAAAGTTTGGGCATTATAACCTTTGCTTTCAAGTGCTTCTGCAATAGCAGCGCCAGTACGACGAGATACCTCAGCCTCTTTGGAAGGACCACCCATCAATACGATTATTTTTTTATCTTTCATTGTAAGCCTTCCTCCAATATAGCTAATAATTTTGGCCCATATTGATTAATAGAACCTGCACCCATGGTGATAACTAGATCATTAGGTCTTACTATTTTCGCTAATACCTCAGGCAAATCGTCAACAGATGGTACATAATTTACATCTTGACCTGTGGCTGCTTTAATAGCATTTGGAATCGTATTCCCATCAATACCAGGGATTGGATCTTCACCAGAGCTATAAATATCTGTCATATATACTTCATCAGCGCTTGTGAAAGCAGTAGCAAATTCATCCTTTAACAAGCTTGTGCGAGTAAAGCGATGTGGCTGGAATACACAGATAACGCGATGTTTTTCCAACTCTTTTGCTGCTTTCAATGTTGCTTTAATTTCTGTAGGATGATGAGCATAGTCATCAACAACCCATACACCTGCTACGTGACCTTTTGTTTCGAAACGGCGTTTTGCACCGATGAATTTACCTAAGCCTTTAGTAATAATACGTGTTTCTACACCGCAACAATCATGTGCCACAATAAAGGCCGCCAAGGAATTCAGTACATTATGTTCACCAGGAACTCGTAAGCGAATGCGCTCAACATTCACACCATTATGGTATACATCATATACCAAAGTAGAGTCTACATAGTGAATATTTTTTGCTACATAGTCATTATTATCACTTAAGCCATATGTAATGAAGTTATGATTTACACGACTCATAACATAACGAATATTTTCATTATCGCCACATACGATTGCTTTGCCAGATTCTGGTAATGTTTCGACGAACTCACAGAATGCATTTAGCAAGTTATCCATCGTTTTATAATGATCCATGTGATCATCTTCAATGTTAGTAATAACAATAGTGTGTGGACGTAGTTTCAAGAAAGAACCATCACTTTCATCTGCTTCAACTACAGAGAAATGCCCCTTGCCTAGACAACTACTACCTTTTAAATAATCTACTTCACCGCCAATAATAACTGTTGGATCAGCATCTGCTTCTACTAAAATTTGACCAATCATCGAAGTAGTAGAAGTTTTACCGTGTGCGCCGGCTACTGCAATGCCATCTGTTACGTCTAACACAGCTTTTACAATATCGGAACGGTGTAAAATTGTAACACCTTGCTCTTTAGCAGCTACAATTTCAGGGTTATCTTCGCGAATAGCCGTAGAACGAACTACAGCATCAACGCCTTTTACATAATCTTTATTATGGCCAATATGAACTGTAGCGCCCATATTTCTGAACTTTTCAATAACTGCAGATTCAGTTACATCTGAACCAGATACATCATAACCTTTTTGAATTAAAATATTCGCTATAGCACGCATGCCAGACCCACCTATACCAATAAGATGAATCTTATGAATACCGTCTAACATAAAACCTCTCCTTGTTACTTTGCAATAGATAATGCTAATTTTGCAATATCATGAGCCGCATTAGGCTTACCTAACTGCAACGCTCGTTCTCCCATTTGTGACAATAAATCACGATTGGCCATAAACATTTCAATTTCCCCTATCAAATCATGGGCACTTAACATTTGATCAACGATCATATGAGCAGCCCCTTCTTGAACAAAGATACGGGCATTATATGTTTGATGATCTTCCGCTGCATATGGATATGGTACCAACACAGATGGAATACCACGAACCGCCAGCTCAGCAAGACCGATAGCACCAGACCTAAAGACTGCTAAATCAGCTGCCGCTAATGCTTTTGGCATATCGTGTAAATATGGCAAGATCAATGAGGAATTACCTAAACCATCACCATCGGTAATACCAAGCTGAGATAACACAGATTTGTATTCTCCGTCCCCTGTAATATGGATTAATTTGATTCCTTTTATTCCTTGAAAATGCTTATGTACATCTATCATAGCATTATTGATAGTTCGCGCCCCACGAGAACCACCGGCTATAAGAACGGTGAACGTGTCATCACTTAAATTAAAATAATTACGTCCATCTTCCCTAGTATCAACTAATACATCAGGACGTACTGGATTACCAGTATATACTACGCGTTTTGCCTTTGAAAAAGATGATTCTGCATCCTTGTAGCCCATAGCGACTACATCAACAAAACGGCTTAGAATTTTATTTGTAATGCCTGCAATGACATTTTGTTCCTGTATCAACGTTGGAATATTGCGCAATGCTGCGGCCATAAGAATAGGACCACAAACATAACCACCCGTACCAATAACTACATCAGGCTTAAAGTTGGAAATGATTGTATTAGCTTTCACAAGAGAAAAAGCAGTCTTGCCTAACGTCACCAATGTACCAAAAGATAATTTACGTTGCAAACCTTGTACAGGTAATGTAGTAAATTCAATGCCTTCTTTAGGCACTAAGGTAGCCTCTAAGCCCCTTTCCGTTCCTACATATAAAACCTGTGCATCAGGGTTCTGTTTCATAATTTCCTTATATATAGTTATTGCTGGGTATATATGTCCACCAGTGCCACCACCTGAAATAATGATACGTTTCATTAATGGTGTCTCCCTTCTTGCAACATATGAACACAGTTTTTGAAATCATCGCCACGTTCTTCAAAACAGCTATACCAATCAAAACTTGAACAAGCTGGCGATAATAATACAATATCACCTTGGGCAGCCAATTTATAACCCTGTTCCACAGCATCTTTCATAGATGAAGCTCTATAAATAGGCTGAACACCAGCCTCTTTTGCAGCAGCTTCAAATCGGTCCGCCGCTTCACCCATAAAGATAACAGCTTTTGTATGATCTTTAACAAGCTGCATAAAATCTTCTAATGGAGTCATTTTATCATGACCACCAGCTAATAAAATAACTGATTGATCAAAGGATTCTAATGCTTTTACAACAGAATCTACATTAGTAGCTTTAGAGTCATTATAGAATGTAACGCCATCAATCGTTTTAACTCGTTCTAATCGATGTTCAACACCATGGAACTCGCTTATAATACGATTAATGGTTTCTACCGACACACCTAACGCATAAGCTAAAGCGATAACAGTTAAAATATTTTCAATATTATGGCTACCTGGAATGTGGATATCAGCACTACCAATAACAGGTGTTGCCATACCATTCTTTGTTACATAACATTGTCCTTTATCATAGTAAGCACCGTTTGAAACCACTTGATGTTGACTAATTTCAAGGATATGGCTAGGTGCACGATGTTTCATGTCTGCTACAATAGGATCATCAATATTAAGCACCATAAAATCTGTACTCAATTGATTTTCAAAGATGCGTTCCTTCGCAGCAATATAATTTTCCATTGTCTTATGACGAGCTAAATGATCTGGTGTAATATTGAGCATAATAGCACCAATCGGTCTAAAATGCTTAATTGTTTCTAATTGATAGCTAGATAACTCAGCTACCAAAAAACCATCTGCTGGCATGGAATAAGCTACTTCACTAAGAGAATCGCCGATATTACCACCAACGCGAACTGGCTTTCCAGTTCCTTTCAATACCTTAGTTAATAATGTTGTAGTAGTGGTCTTACCATTTGTACCTGTAACGGCTACAATTGGCGATTTAGATAACTCATAAGCTACTTCTACTTCACTAACCACATCAATACCACGAGCTTGAGCGGCTTTTACAATGGGAATATCTAGAGAAATACCTGGAGAAATAACAATGCGATCCACGCCATCAAGCAAGGATTCATCTTGTCTACCGGTAATAATATCTACACCTGCTGATACAAGTCTTTTTTCCTCATCTGCAGGCAGTGTAACAGGCTTATAATCATTTAACACTACATGGGCCCCAACTTGAGCTAATACCCAAGATGCGCCTATACCGCTGGCACCAGCGCCCAGAACAAGTATATGTTTGTCTCCATATTCCATCTGTATCACCTAAATTATCAACAAAAATAATGTATTCCTATCTTATAAGCATACCATTATTTGCGTGTTCCGTTAAGTATTATCTTACAAAGTTATAGTCGCTAAAACGACGCCAATAACAGCTAATACAGCGCCACCAAACCAGAAGCGATTAACAACAGTTTGTTCAGCCCAACCAGACAACTCAAAATGATGGTGAATAGGGCTCATTTTAAATACTCGTACACCACGAGTTTTAAAGGAAATAACTTGAATAATAACGGACAATGCTTCCATAACAAAAATGCCACCAATTACAACGAGTAGCAATTCTGTTTTAGTCAAAATTGCCATAGCCGCAAAAGCACCACCTAAAGCTAAGGATCCTGTATCCCCCATGAACACCTTCGCAGGGTTTACATTGTATACCAAGAAACCAAGGCAAACAGCGGCTACAATAGCGCCAAAGTAAGCAACGCTTTCAGCACCAATAGA
>URPT01000043.1 GCA_900549845.1 uncultured Veillonella sp.
ATCCTCGTTTCTTCTGGTGCAACAGGTGCTGGACTGGCCCCTTTAGGATTTAAGGAAAAACCTAGAGACCTTGTATTAAAACAAGCTGCTGCAGCAGTAGGACAAGGCATCCTTATTCATATGTATGAGCGTATGTTTCGTGAATATGGTCGTACAGTAGGTCAAATTCTTTTAACAAAAGAAGATAGTACTGGTCGCCATAGTTATCTTAATTTGCGTAATACATTACATACGTTATTGCAACTCAATGTTATTCCTATCATTAATGAAAATGACGTGGTTGCCATTGAAGAATTTAAAATCGGAGATAATGATACTTTATCTGCTACCGTAGCAGGTATTGTAGATGCTGATTTGCTCATTATTTTGTCCGATATTGAAGGATTATATACAGCTAATCCAGCAACTCATCCAGATGCTACGCTAATAGAAACAGTTTCTGAAATTACTGATGAAACCTATGCTATTGCAGGTGGTGCAGGATCTAACATGGGTACTGGTGGTATGTATACTAAAATTAAAGCGGCTCATATGGCTACAAACTCAGGCGTACCGATGGTAATCACATCTGGTGAAGTGGAAGATTCTGTTCGTCGTGTATGTAAGGGCGAACAAATTGGTACTCTCTTTGAAGCGCATGATGCTGGGCTATCAGGTAAACATCATTGGCTTGCCTTTGGTAAACGATTGAAAGGGTCAATCACTATTGATGATGGTTGTGCACGTGCTGTATTAGATAAAGGAGCGAGCATTTTACCAGCTGGTATTATTGATGTAGATGGGTCATTTGGACCTGGTGATACAATTTCTATTTATCATGATGGTAAAGAAATTGGCCGTGGACTTATCAACTATGGCATCGAAGATATGAAGGCCATTAAAGGTCATAATACAAATGATATAGCTCAAATTTTAGGTATTAATACAACCTATGATGAAGCAGTACATCGTAATAATCTAGTTTTATTACATTGAGGATATACTATGAACCAGTATGAAGAAATTTGTAAAGATATGGGTCAAAGAGCTAAAGCGGCATCCTTTGAATTAGCTCAAATTGATCAAGGTACATTAGATTCTGCATTATTAGCAATCGCTGATGCTGTAGAAGCACAAACCGATGAAATTATGGCCGCTAATAAGTTAGACTTAGATAAATCTGGCGATTATAATGTGCCTCAAACCATGATAGATCGATTAACATTGACACCTAGCCGCATTTCTCAAATGGCTGAAGGTGTTCGTCAAGTAGCTGCTCTTGAAAGTCCAGTAGGTTCGGTTATAGAAACAATTACACGGCCTAACGGTTTGACTATTGAAAAAAGAGCGGTACCTTTTGGTGTTATTGGCATTATTTTTGAGGCTCGTCCAAATGTAACAATTGATGCTGGTGTGCTTTGTTTAAAAACATCGAATGCTACGATACTGCGAGGTGGTAAAGAGGCATTCCATACCAACCAAATTATCGTGACTATTATGCGTAATACCTTAGAATCTTTAGGTATTACGCCAGATGCTATTCAACTTGTGGAAGTTCTTGATCGGGATATGGTTGGTGTATTATTGCACCAACGTGAATATATTGATGTCATCATTCCTCGTGGTGGAGCTGGACTGATTCGTCGTGTTGTAGAGGAAAGTAGTATTCCTGTTATTGAAACCGGTAGTGGTGTGTGTCATACATATATAGATGAATATGCGAATCTCGATATGGCATTAGAAATTGCAATTAATGCAAAGGTACAACGTCCGTCTGTATGTAACTCTATGGAAACATTGCTAGTACACCAAGCGGTGGCCGGTGAGTTTTTACCACGTCTTGATGTGGCTCTACAAGAATATGGTGTCCGAATTCACGGTGATACAGCTGTAGCTCAATATATGGAGAATACAATTCCTTTAACAGATGATTCCTTCCATACTGAATATAACGATATGGACTTAAATGTACGTATTGTTGAAAATCTTGAAGAAGCCATTAATCATGTTAATTGCTATTCTACACATCACTCAGAGGCTATCGTAACAGATGAACCGATGCGTGCAAGAGTATTTATGAACTTAGTAGATTGTTCTACTGTGTATCATAATGCTTCAACGCGTTTTACTGATGGTTTTGAATTTGGTTTTGGTGCTGAAATTGGTATTAGTACTCAAAAGCTCCATGCTCGTGGGCCAATGGGATTACAAGCACTAACATCATATAAATACTTTGTATTTGGAGAAGGCCAAGTTCGAAAGTGAAGACAGTATATTACTTAATAAGGGCATACTACAGATATATTCAGACCCCTAAAGGTCGATACGAATGGATATCCTATGGAAAAGCACTGCTCTTATTTATCATTATTTGTGTCATTGTCATTAAGGGTGTGACATTATTATGGTAGAGAAACGTCGTATAGGTATCATAGGTGGAACATTTAATCCTATCCATTTAGGGCATCTAATGATTGCTGAGGTGGCTTGTGAAAGTTTTAACCTTGAGAAGGTTATTTTCGTGCCAGCACGGATACCACCTCATAAGCAACATGATGTAATAGATAGTCATCATCGATATGCTATGACAGCAGCAGCCGTGTCAGATAATCCAAATTTTGAAATTTCTGATGTAGAGATGAGTCGTGAAGGCCCTTCGTATACAGTTGATACGATTCAACATTTTAAGATGCTCTATGGACCAAATGTTGAATTTTACTTTATAGCGGGAACGGATACAATTCGTGCGTTGCCAACGTGGAAATTTATTGAGGAATTATTAGATGAGGTCCACTTTATTGGTGCTACAAGACCTGATGGATCTAGTGCAATTGATGAAACATTAGATATTTTAGGACCAAAAGCACGAGAAAAAATACATCTTATGGAGGTTCCTGAGATGAAATTATCTGCTACGTATTTACGAGAGCGGTTACGTTCCGGAAAAACTGTTCGGTACATGTTGCCTAAATGTGTAGTGGAGTATATAGAAGAAAACCATATTTATGGGAAGGAATAAAGGATGTTATCATTTGATGAAATACAAGTTAGCGTGAGTCAATGGTTGACCAAAAAACGTTTTAAACATACTCTTGGCGTTGTTGAATCAGCCACTCATTTAGCTGAGCTTTATGGCGTTGATGTGGAAAAGGCTAGATTAGCCGCATTGTTGCATGATTGCGCAAAGGAGCTTCCTCTGAAGGAAATGCAAAATCTAGTTAGTGTTGAATCCTATGAGGCTGACCAAGAATTATTAAGCAATGGTAATCTCTTACATGGATTAGCCGGTATGATTCGTGCTAAACAAGAATTTTCCATATCTGATACTGATATTTTGGAAGCCATTAGAGTTCATACGACTGGTAAGGTACATATGTCTAAACTAGATAAAGTTATATTCTTAGCAGACTATATAGAACCTAATCGAGATTTCCCAGGTGTTGATGAATTGCGTAGAGTGGCAGAACAAAATTTAGATAAAGCTGTATTGCTTGGTTTTGATAACACTATTATTCATCTTATTGAGCAAAAACTGTCTATTTATCCTTTGACCATTCTTGGTCGTAATGATGTGTTACAATCTTGTAAATAATGGAGTTTATATATGGAAGAACGTGAACGAGCAAGAGCTCGCCGTCGAAGAAGAAGACGTCAACAAAAGTCATCTGTAAAATGGCCTAGAATTATATTAGCTATTATTGTAGTAGTAGCATTACTTGGCGGTATAGGATACGGTTTGTATACTGGCGTATCTTATGCATATAGAGCTATTGTAGGTACTACCGAATCAACTGATGCATCTGGAGATAATGGTAATAAACAAGATGGTAATACTGTATCTGTAGAGCAAAAAGGCTTAGATAAACCGTTATATATTCTTGTTGTCGGTACTGATGATAATAATCCAAGTCAAAGTGATAGCTTATTCTTGTTATCTATTAATTTAGATCAAAAGACTATGGATGTTATTGGTATCCCTAGTAATAGTAAAATTGATAACAGAGATCAAACTGATGCAACAATGCTCAATAGCATCTATGAAAAAGGTGGTATTGATTTAACAAAAGCTGTTATTGAAGATATGTTCCATATTTCTATACCTTATTATGTTGTTGTTAACCAAAATGCTTTCAAAAAAACGAATGATGTATTAGGAAATCAACAAATCTATGTAGAACAAACTATGGAACACGTGGATGCAGACGGAAATAAAGATATAGATTTGCAACGAGGTTATCAAACATTAGATAGTGATAAAGCATTGGCTTATTTAAGATATTCTGATCCAAAACATGATACATTTACGCGTGTACAACGACAAGAACGCTTTTTAAAACTTTGGGTAGAAGAAGAGCATAATGCATTCTTCTTAACAAATGCATGGCATATTTGGCGAATTTGGGATCATTATGATAGCAATATTTCTACATTAGATGCTATTAAGCTTGTGTATAATGCTAGCAAAATCAATAAGGAAGAAATCCACTTCTATATTCTTCCTGGTGAAAAAGAGCTTATAGGTGAAACGACTTATTGGAAGGTAAATCCTACGGAAGCACAACGATTAGTAGGCATTACGATGGGAAATTTACCAGCTAATGAAATGACACAATTTGTAACAGCTCCAACTAATAGTACAGCCAAGGTTGCACCAGAATCGGAACATAATGGCGGGACTATTACAAAGCCAACAGAACCTGGTGATGAGAGTAGTAAAAAACGGTAAAAGGGGAATAGTATGAAAAATAAAGAAGAAATTAAAGAAATCGTATTACAATTAGCACAAGCTGCTTTCGATAAAAAAGGTAGAGATATTGAAATCCTCGATTTAGAAGGTGTATCTATGTTAGGTGATTACTTCCTAATTGCTAGTGCGAACAATATCAAGCAATCTCAAAGTATTGCTGATGAAATGGAAGATAAAGCAGCAGAATTGGGCATGACAGTCAACCACAGAGAAGGTTACCGTGAAGGGGAATGGATTTTACTTGATTTTGGCGATGTTATTTGTCATGTCTTTGGTGGTGATGAATTGCGTGAATTCTACGGTTTAGAAGAGTTGTGGAATGATGCAGTTCGAGTTCCATTTGAAGGAGTATAATATGGCTACAGAATTGTTGGAAAATACAATTGCCACATTAAAAGTATTGCGTACTAGTGACCAAGGGGCCTTTCTAGATGGTCAAACAGACAATACAAATGATGATATTTTGCTTCATAAGGATCAACAAACATCTCCAGTTGCTATTGGTGATGAGGTAGAGGTATTTTTATATCGCGATCCAAAAGGACGTTTAACTGCGTCTATGCGTTTACCTGCGATGAAGGTAGGTCAAATTGGCTATGTTGAGGTAATCAACACTACAAACTTTGGCTGTTTCGTTGAGGTTGGCACTGAGCGTGGTATCTTTATGCCACATGCTGAGATGCGTGGACGTCCTCAAGTTGGTGAAAAGGTTTGGGTTCGCCTATATACTGATAAATCTGGTCGATTTGCAGTATCTATGGATGTAGATGATGAAATGCGTCGTGCTTCTAAGGCCGCTACAGAGGCTAAGGTAGGACAACTAGTTAAGGGTGCTATTTATAACTTAACTAGTGATGGGGCATTCTTTATTACTCCAGAACGATGGATAGCCTTTTTACATCGCTCAGAAATGACGAGAAAACTAAAGGTTGGGGAGATGGTTGAAGGTCGCGTTACCTTTAAACGTGATGATGGCCGAATCAATGTATCTATGCGCCCTACCAAGGAAAAGGCCCTCATATCTGATGGAGATATTATTATGGAATATCTTCTTAACCGTGGTGGTAAGATGCCGTATAGTGATGAATCTTCTGCTATGTTGATTAAAGATAAGTTTAACATCAGCAAAGCCGCGTTTAAACGTGCTTTAGGGCATTTGATGAAAGAGAAAAAGATTGTTCAAGATGATGGTTGGACATTATTAACTGAAATAGGACGTCAATGGACACCTCCTGTTAGTAATGAATCACAAGAAGAGGAATAAAGACGATGAAAATTGTCATTGTAGGTGCTGGTAAGGTTGGCTATTCCTTGGCACAACGCCTGATACAAGATGATCATGATGTGTACGTTATCGATCGGTCATCAGAACGCATACAAAATCTTGAAAATACCTTAGATGTTAGCCTTGTTCAAGGTAACGGCAGTGATATACAATTGCTCAATGAAATCGGTATGGAAGATGTAGGAATGTTTATTGCTGTTACCGATTCTGATGAAGTAAATATGCTATCCTGTGCTGTAGCTAAGATTACAGGTGTTCCTACAACGATTGCTCGTGTTCGGGATAATACTGTAGCAGAACATATGGATGATGAGATGCGTGCCAAATTAGGCGTAGATTTGTTCATTAATCCTGAAATGGTTACGGCTCAAGAGCTTTTACAAATTTTAGAAACGCCTTCAGCTATTGATGTTGAGGACTTTGGTC
This sequence comes from uncultured Veillonella sp., assembly GCA_900549845.1. Taxonomy (GTDB): domain Bacteria; phylum Bacillota; class Negativicutes; order Veillonellales; family Veillonellaceae; genus Veillonella. The sequence goes on from URPT01000043.1 coordinate 6,438, forward strand.
AAGGCGCTGTGCGCCTCATGGAATTTAAGATTACAGATGATATTCCATTAATCGGAAAACCTTTAAAAGAAATCAAATTCCCTGAAGGTGTTTTACTAGTAGGTGTTTTACGCTATGGTGAAATGATTATTCCTCATGGTGAAAGTATTCTACAGCCTGATGATAGTGTATTCTTCTTAGGCTTGAAAGAAGCCGTTGAAGAGGTAGAAAGTCTTTGGTTCCATAATCATAATACATTCTATAAAAGAGCTGTTATCATTGGAGCTGGCCTTTTAGGTAGAAATTTAACGGTCCTTTTGGAGCAAGCTGGATTTTCGGTTAAAGTTATTGAAAAGAATTTTGACCGTTGTGAACAGCTAGCAAACCTTGTGGATAAGACAATTGTTATTAATGGGGATGCTACGGATTTCGATCTCTTAGAAGCAGAAGAGATTGCTGATAGTGATGTTATCATTGCACTTACGGATGATGACAAGCTTAACTTGTTAGTCGCTCTTGTAGGTAAACATATGGGGATCCCTAAGACTGTAGTACGTGTAGGGCGACCTGAATACATTATGCTTATGGAACAAGTAGGCATTGATGTCGTATTCTCTCCACGTTTATTTACAGCTAGTCAAATTTTACGTTTTGTTCGAAGCGGAGAAGGTGTTTTATCAATCTCTACCTTTGAAGGTGGGAAAGCGGAATCTATTGAGGTTGCTATTACAAGTGAATCACCTGTAGCCGGTAAACAATTGAAAGATATACGTTTACCAGGGAAGGCTTTAGTAGGTGTTATTTTGCGTGGTGATGAAGCCATTGTGCCACGTGGTAATACTGAGATTTTAGATGGAGATCACATTGTTCTCTTTGCGTTACCTGAATCAGTAAGTAAATTACTTAAATATCTAACCTAGTTTGGAGGGACTATGCGCATTCAAATTGTCATGTCCTTAGTGGGGCGGCTATTATATATATTTGGGATTTTTACATTGATACCCTTTATATATGGTGTCGTATTTGAAACTGCATATTGGTCATTTTTGATTACCACCGGTATTTCATTCGGCTTAGGTGGACTTTTATCTTATTATGGCAAAGAAAGTCAAAGTTTTAGTCTTCGCGATGGGTATTTAGTAGTATCAGCTACATGGATATTAACCGTTATCTTAGGCTCCTTACCATTTCTTGGTAGTGGTATTTTAGTCAATGTGTTTGATGCGCTGTTTGAAGCTACATCTGGGATTACTGCAACTGGTGCTACTATTATTAATAGTGTAGATGATTTACCGAATACATTTGTATTATGGCGTGGACTTATGCACTGGATTGGTGGGATGGGGATTATCGTCCTTATTTTATCCTTCTTGAAAAATCTTGGTGCTGACGCAGCTCATATGTTTAATGCAGAAGCTTCGGTACCAAAACCAGGTGTAGTTATGCCTCGTATTCAATCAATGGCTACAAAACTTTGGCGGTTATATATTGTGTTCACTGGAGTTTGTTTCCTCATGCTATGGGCGGGTGGAATCGAACCATTTGATGCACTTAATTATGCATTTTCTATTATATCTACAGGTGGTTTTACACCTACATCAGCTGGTACGTTTGTTTATGAGCAGAATAACTATATTTGCTTTGTATTTATTTTCTTTATGATATTAGCAGGCGGAAATTTTTCTGTATACTATAATGCTCTTCATAAAGGGATTCGTATTTTAATTGATGATTTTGAAACACGCATGTATTGGCTTGTAATTCTAATAGGCATTATAATTATTGGATTATCATTAGCCTTACAATCTACTATAAATGATCCAATACAAATTATTAGGGATGCGTCCTTCAATCTTGTATCGATTCAAACTGGTAGTGGATTTGCTGTAAGTGATTATGATTTATGGCCTGCTGCAGCTCAGATGATGCTCTTTATTTCATCATTTTTTGGTGGTTGTAGTGGTTCTACCACAGGGGGCGTTAAAATTATTCGCCTCATTATTTTAATTAAAAGTAGTATCATTTATCTGCGTAAATCGATTCATCCAGATATGGTTCAAGTTGTACGCATCAATGGTAAACCAATGCCTACCAAGTGGATTCAAATGACACAACAATTTTTATTTTTATACTTAATGATTTATGTTGTTTCTGTCTTTTTGATGACTTGCACTGGTTTATCCACATATGATTCTATGCAAGTGATAACAGCATTCTTAAGTAATGTTGGCCTTGGTTTTGGTGGGTTTGGTCCCACTGATTCCTTTGGTGCTATGCCTGACTCAGCAAAATGTATAGCTATTGTTGATATGATATTGGGGCGTTTAGAATTATTTACCATTCTTGTTATGCTTCATCCTCAATTCTGGGAAGGGTATTTTATAAAAAAACAATCTTCCAAGCGGTATCGTATTCTATAGGGGGCGAATAATATGAATATTATAAAACGCCCTCTAGGGCTTTATAAAGCGAATTGCTACGTACTCGTTAAAGAGGGTAAATCTTTAATAATTGATCCTGGATTTCATAGTAAGTATATCATTGAAATGGTAGGGGATTCTGAACCAATAGCAGTTCTATTGACACATGGTCATTGTGACCATGTGTCAGCTCTAGATGAGGTATGTGAGCATTATAATATTCCTGCTTATTTACATCCTTTAGATCAAGAATTGTTACAATTAATTCGTCGCAGACCAAGTGTTTACAAGAAGAAAATGTATACTAATTGTAACGATTTAGTAACAGGTAAACTACAATTAGGACCCTTTGAAGTTATTGTCTATCACACACCTGGTCATAGTGCTGGTTCTGTTTGTTTTGAAATAGAAGGACATCTATTTTCAGGGGATACTGTATTCAAACAAAATGTAGGGAATACTGACAATTATAATAGTAATCCAGAAGATTTGATTACTAGTTTGAAGTATATATTAACCTTGTCTAAGGATTTAATAATCGACCCAGGACATAAAGAATCCACAACATTAAAAGATGAAGAAGAATTCATCAAAAATATTGTAGGATAGTGTTGACAAAAGTCCTGATAACCGATATACTAAGCAAGTACTTTGGATACGGCCCCGTGGTGTAGCGGTTAACATGTCGCCCTGTCACGGCGAAGATCGTCAGTTCAAATCTGATCGGGGTCGCCATTCATGCCTCGGTAGCTCAGTTGGTAGAGCAACGGACTGAAAATCCGTGTGTCGACAGTTCGATTCTGTCCTGAGGCACCATTTGTATTCCATGCGGTTGTGGTGGAATGGCAGACACGCCATCTTGAGGGGGTGGTGAGCGTACGCTCGTGAGGGTTCAAGTCCCTCCAACCGCACCAAAATATATAAGGACCTACAGATTACTGTAGGTCCTTTTTGCTATCGCCTTAAATATTGTGGGTGTATATGGGAGAGAGAAATGAATAAGAAATATTTTGTGCTGATGATGCTTTCACTAGCATTATATAGTCAGTCTAGTTTTGCAGCAGAAGTAGTAGATAGTCAGAATCAAAATATAAGTATTGAACAAAAAAATAATACAAAGTTAAAACAGTTTGTACAAATAAAAGGCCCAGTAAAAGTAGATTTTGTCGAGGTTATTCCTAGTGCTTTTAAAGCTGTTATAAAAGATAAATCGATAGATTCGAAGGCACTTTCAATTGGCGATGAAATTATATTAGAGCGGATGGAGAAGGAGCACGGTTCTCAACGATTAAAAATATCAGAAAAACCTGATTTTGGAAGTGAATACAAAACGTTTGATCCACTTTATAATGATAAGGATGAAAAAGCGTTAAAAGAAATTAAACACTATAATACTGAATCAACACGTAATGAAGACTATTTTATTGGTGGTCGAGAAAAACCCTTACGCATTGTGAGCCCATATATGAAAAAGAATGGTAAAGGGGAAATTAAGCTAACGAATCCCGTTAATACTAAAGATTATCGAACACGTGCTGATCGGGATGCAGCAAATGAAAGGGAAATTCGAGAATATTTAGATAAAAATAAGGGAAAAGGGCATGATCTATTTACAGCAAGATCCAAAGATGAGATTAAAGAATCTTTGGAAGAATTTTTAAAACCGATAGAATTGATTCAGTATCCTATCAATAATCCGAAGGATTATAAACAACTTTCTACCGTATCTGGATTTCCAAAGAAAATACCAGGCTTTGCAAAAAATATTCATATGCATAGTAATCCAGGCTTTTTACAAGGTAGGGCTTATGTACAATTTGGATTTGGAGGCACACCGGAACAATTAAAGCCATATATTGATGAAGCGCTTTCAAATTCTAAAGTAGTTGTTTTAAAAGCTGATATATCCAATGTGTATGTTAAACGATATATCGATTCGAATATGGCTTATGCAGATTCTCTATATGCATTAATTCCAAGATCGATACTGACTGTAAAAAATACAACTGTGCCGATGGGTAAATTTATACAAGAGCGACAAGACCATCCAATTGATAAATCTGTAGATGAAATATATGAGTTGGAAAATCAAGTACTAGCAGAATTCAATAAGGTACAGATTCCAGATGAAGACAATAGTGCAAAGTATAAGAGATATTTTGCAACTCGTAAACGAATACAAGATGCGCGAGATGCATTAAAGCCTAAATCAGATTATGAAAATAAGCGTTCTAAAGATAAAGTGTATCCAATTTATAGTGAAAAAGAAAATCGAAAGCTTCAAAAACAATATTTGCATAGATTGTCATATAATGAAGATTCCATAGAAATACCAGACAATTATGTACTGTATGTATTTGATTTTGGTGGCACTAGGAATCATCCATACTCTTTAGGTGCTGCAGTTAGTCCTGATAAAAACTACATAATATATTTCTTACAACA
>URPT01000044.1 GCA_900549845.1 uncultured Veillonella sp.
GTGGTTGGATTTCTTGTTCCGAGATTGCTCTGTTTGATACATGCGGTCCCAAATATGCTCGAGGTTTTCCGGCTCGATGCCGATGCCGTTATCTGTTACCGTGATAATCAGTTCACCACCTGCAAGCTTAGCTGAAATGTCTATAGTGGAGTTCGTAAACTTGATAGCATTGTCAACTAAGTTTGTAATGGCACGACGTAAGGATACTTCATGAGCTGTCATACGTAGATTTGGCTCAATGTGAGATGTTATGGTGATTTGCTTTTCTGTATTTTCTGCACAGAGCCGTGTATAGTCATGTACCATGTTCGTTAACATCAACGACACATCTACAGGCGATAAGTTAAGGTCATGAGCATTTTCAAGGCGTGCTACATCGAGCAATTGGCTTACGAGGTTTGTCATAAACTTGGCTTGTTCCAAGATATGTGTCAGACCTTCACGTAAATCATCCTCTGTACGACCGTATTTTAAAGCAAACTCACTTTCTGCTTTAATAACCGCAATCGGTGTGCGTAATTCGTGGGATACGTCAGAACTAAATTGCTTCTCCCGATTGGAAGAGTCTTCAAGGCCTGAAAGCATGCGGTTAAATGTGGTAGTAAGCTCGTATATTTCATCCCGTGCTGTACGGGATGGAATATCAATACGGCGACTTAAGTCATTATTCTTACCGATAACCTTAGCTGTTTTCGTCAAGGTTCGGACCGGCTTGAGGCCTTTTTTGATAAATAGATAACCGCCTAATGATGAAATCAACAAGAATATGATATCACCTAATAATAAACTATATAAAAGGTTTTCTGTTTTTTTAGAGGCCGTTTTTACCTTTGTAACGGCGCGCAAAATACCACGATAATTTGGTTCGTTAACCGGGGTATCGTAGTAGTAGAAGGTATCATCACCTACAGCGATTTCTCCAACCTGACCCAAGGATAGGACTGTTTGATTAGGGAAGCCATCTGGTAGTGCACCTTTAATGATATAACCGTCCTGAGTTGATACAAAGAAGAATGTGTTATCTTGGTACGGCTTAAATTTGCGGATATCCGTAGCCATGATCATTGCTTGCTGCTGTAAACGCTCGCGAACTTCTTTGTTATCGGATTCGTGCGTATATGCATAAATCCATGCGGATGCAACCATCAAAATAATAAGCAAAAAGATGGTATACCAAGACATGATTTTAAAAGTTAGGGGCAGCCGATTAAATAAATCGGTAGCTGCCCCAGACATGGTGTCTAGATCTCGGTGAGGATCATTAGTTTTCTGTTTTGAGGACATACCCTACTCCACGAACTGTTTGAATGAGTTTTACATTCTCGTCAGTATCGATCTTTTTACGTAAATCTTTGATGTATACATCGATAAGATTAGAGTAGCTTTCATAATCGTATTCCCAAACGTGATCAAGAATTTGTTGACGTGACAATACGATGTTTTCGTTACTTGCTAAATAGTATAAGAGGTCGAATTCTTTTGCAGTCAATGTGATTGTTTCGCCGTCCCGTTTAACAGTACGTTGAGGCACATTGATAGTAAGAGGACCAACATGGATATCATTTTGTGCATGACGTGCGTTACGGCGAGCCAATGCATAGATACGAGCAGTTAACTCTTCAAGATCAAATGGTTTTACAAGGTAATCATCAGCACCTGTGTTGAGACCTGTAACTTTATCTTGTAAGGAATCTTTTGCAGTTAAAAGCAATACAGGTGTTGTATTACCATCGTTACGCATTTGAGCAAGAGCACTAATACCATCGAGGATTGGCATCATGATATCCATAACGATAACGTCATAGCTGGATGTGTTAACGTAATCGATCGCTTGTTGCCCGTTGAAGCATGTATCAACTGTCATATTCTCTGCACGCAAATATTTGGCGGTAATGCCATTCAGCATTTCTTCGTCTTCTACAAGTAAAATTTTCATTCTCTGTTCTCCTTATGTATGAGTTAAAAATATAGCTCTCCAACTACATTAATATAGTCATTATATATATATGCTTTCATTTTGGTGAAAGCCACAACACCATATAGAGTTGACTATATATATAATATTATATAACTTATTTATCTATTATCATACCTTATACAACAGGAATGAGCAAAAGATGAATGTATATGCGAGTTTATAAGCCTGTTCTTCATGTTTTGAGCGCTCAAAAACGAAGAAAACTTGAAACTTAATGAATTCTGCTAATGAATGAAGATGAACTATATCGAAGATTGCCGTATGCGCATAGATAGACCTGATTTTACCAATTTTGGCGAGTGTGAAAGAAATCACTAGAAAAACTTGTGATAATAATTATCAGAGAGTTAAATACCAATAATAGCCGTAGAAATTTGATGATTTTCGATGATTAAAATCTAGGTAGTTTTAGTAGGAATTTAACGGATATTAATTATTATGAACAGTTTGGTAATCTTATAAAGTCAGTATTAATAAGACTTGTTAAGGGTCTAGCGGAAATAAAAATATACAAAAATTTCGGAACCGAATTACTTTCGTAATATCCTTAACTTCCTGTATGAAATATTCATAAATCTATTTTAAATGTTCATAAGTAAACAAGAAAAATACTAAGTGAAATAAATTATCAGTTAGATTAATCGAAATTAATTATGCATAATAGGGTTTAGACATCATACAAAATGCTCTCTATAATTATAGGTAAAGAAATAAGAAGAATCGCATAAGTATGAGGTTTTTCTTGAAAGAAAAATGATTAGGTTATCAAAAATTTTTATAAGTTTTTGAAATGAGATAGTCTAACAAGTTTTCTTATTAATAGGTAGTTATGAGGAGGTCATTATGGAACAGTTTGATGTTCTAGTAGTAGGTAGCGGTGGCGCTGGTCAACGTGCGGCTCTTGAAGTAGGTCGTCGTAAAGGCTTAAATGTAGCACTTATTACTAAAATTTTCCCAACTCGCTCTGCAACAGCAATGGCGCAAGGCGGTGTAAATGCTTGTTTGAATAACGTAGCAGCTGAAGATACTGTAGAAACACATACTTTTGATACAGTAAAAGGTTCTGACTATCTTGGCGACCAAGATGCAATCGAATTCTTCTGCTCTCGTTGTCCAGAAGGCGTACTTGAAATGGACCACATGGGTGCTCCATTCTCCCGTACAGAACAAAACAAAATTGCGCAACGTAACTTTGGTGGTCAATCTTATCCACGTACTTGCTACTCTGCGGATAAAACTGGTCATGTTATCTTGCACACAACTTATGAGCAATGCTTGAAAGAAGGCGTACACTTCTTACAAGAATGGTACCTTTTAGATCTTGTTAAATCTGCAGAAGGTCACGTTGGTGGCGCTGTAGTTTGGAACATGAAAGAAGGTCGTGTAGAACAAATTAAAGCGAAAGCTGTTATCTTGTCTACTGGTGGTGCAGGTCGTATTTTCTGGACTCGTACTACAAACCCATTCCTTTCCACAGGCGATGGTATGGCAGCAGCATTCCGCGCTGGTAATGCATTGAAAGATATGGAAATGATCCAATTCCATCCAACTGGTCTTGGTCGTACTGGTATCTTGATGTCTGAAGCGGTTCGTGGTGAAGGTGGTTACCTTCTTAACGCTGAAGGCGAACGTTTCATGAAAAAATATGCGCCTAATAAAATGGAATTAGCATCCCGTGACGTTGTAGCGAAAGCAATCGAAGATGAAATCGCTGCAGGTCGTGGTTTCGGTTCTGGTCTTAACGCATACGTAGTAGCTGACCTTCGTCACTTAGGTCCTGAAGTTATCATCGAAAAACTTCATGGTATTCGTGACTTGGCTATGACTTTCGAACATTGCGATCCATTAGTACAACCAGTACCTATTCGTCCTACATGTCACTATACAATGGGCGGTATCGACGTAGTAGATTACAAAACTTGTGCATGTGAATTGCCTGGTTTGTTCTCCTCCGGCGAAGCATCTTGTATCTCCATCCACGGTGCTAACCGTTTGGGTGGTAACTCCTTGGCAGACGGCGTAGTATTCGGTAAAGTATCCGGTGCTGGCGCAGCTGACTATGCTGAAACACATGAACAACCTAACGTAGATGCAGAATTAGCTGCAGCTGCTAAAGCTTGGGAAGCTAAATTCACTGAAGTAACAACTCGTGAAGGCGGCCGTCCAGTAGTTGAAATCCGCGATGCATTGGCTGATGCAATGTGGAACAAAGTAGGTATCTTCCGTAATGAAGACGGTATTACTGAAGCATTAAAAGAAATCGACCAATTGATGGAAGATTACAAAACTTGTTATGTAGGTGACCCTGAACGTACTTACAACATGGCATTCGTAAACTATTGTGAAATCGGTTCCATGTTAACAGTAGCAAAAGCTATTGCTATGGGCGCTTTACACCGTCGTGAATCTCGTGGTGCTCATATCCGTGAAGACCATCCAAAACGTAATGATGAAAGATACTTAAAACATTCTTTGATCAAATTAGGCGCAGACGGTCAATACGAATTAACAGAACGCGACGTAGTGTTCACTAAATACGAACCACAAGAAAGGAAGTACTAAGATGAGACAAATCACCTACCATATTCACCGTTACCAACAAGGTCGCGCGTTTGTACAGACTTTCAAATTTGACTATGAAGCTGACCGTACAATTCTTTGGGGCCTTCAAAAAATTAAAGATACTCAAGATCCAACTTTAACATTCTTGGCAGCTTGCCGTTCCGCAGTTTGCGGCGCTTGCTCCATTCGCGTAAATGGCGAAGCAATGCTTGGTTGCGAAGCTAAAATCGACGAATTAACAGAACGTTATGGTACTGATGAATTGACAATTGCACCTATCGGCAACTTCCGCGTTATCCGTGACTTAGTTGTTGACTGGGAAGCAAAAGTTGATCGTTTGAAAACAGTTGCTCCTTGGATCTTCCTTAAAGCAGAATTCAACGAAGGTGACAAAATCGTTCGCCAAACTCCAGCTGACTTCAAAAAATTCGTTGCTGGTACAGAATGTATCCTTTGTGGTTGCTGCGCATCTGAATGTAACAAATTGACTGCACGTCAAGATGACTTCTTAGAACCATATGTATTCACAAAAGCTAACCGTTTCGTATTGGATAGCCGTGATGATGCACCTATGGCTCACATTCAACCTGCATTCGACAACGGTCTTTGGAAATGCGTTCACTGCATGAACTGTATCTCCCGTTGTCCTAAACACTTAAAACCTGCTCAAGATATTTCCAACTTGCGTAAAGAAGCTACAAAAGCTGGTCTTACTAACAGCAAAGGCGTTCGCCATGCAGTTGCTTTCAAAGACGATCTCTACAAAACTGGTCGCTTGAAAGAAGTTTCTATGAGCTTGAAATCTGATGGTGTTGTAGATTCCGCTAAACAAGCATTCTATGCTTTACGTTTGTGGAAACACAGCAAAATCAATCCATTCGAACTTGTAGTACCTCAAAAACCTGTAAATGGTATTGATGGTGTTCGCAGACTTATGAAAGCAGCTGAGGAGGTAAGCAAATAATGAAATACGCATTTTTCCCAGGTTGCGTTCTTGAAAGCGCTGCCAAAGAAGACTACTTAGCAACAGTTGCTGTAGCTAAAAAATTAGGCATCGAGTTGGAAGAACTTGACGGTTGGACTTGCTGCGGCGCGTCCCACGTTCAAGACATCGCTCCAGAAATTACACTTGCTACAAATGCTCGTAACATTGCATTGGCAGAAGAAAAAGGTTTGAACCTTTTAACTGTATGTAACACTTGTACTTTGATGCTTCGTGAAGCTAAAAACGAGCTTGATAAAAACGAAAAAGAAAAGAACGAAGTTAACAAAAAATTAGCTCAAATCGGTAAACAATATCGTGGTACAACTGATATCACTCATTTCTTATGGGTATTGATCCGCGATTACGGTTTGGACAAATTGAAAGCTAAAGTTGTTAAACCTTTAACTGGTTTACGTGTAGCTGAATACTATGGTTGCCATATTCTTCGTCCTCAAACTGAATTGGGCTTCGAAGATTATCAAATGCCTACATCCTTAGCAGATTTGATCTCTGCTATCGGTGCTACACCAATCGACTTCTCCCGTAAACTTGATTGCTGCGGTTTCCATGCTGTATACCCTGCACATGATTCCGTAATGCAAATGACTGGCTCCATCAACAAAGATGCAGCTACAGAAGGCGCAGATTGCGTAGTAACTCCTTGCCCACTTTGCCAAATGCAACTTGATATGTTCCAAAAAGAAGCAAAAGAAGTTGTTGGCGGTGGCAAAGATATGCCAATCTTGCACATGTCCCAATTAGTGGGTCTTGCTCTTGGCATCTCCCCTGAAGAAATGGGCATGCCTAAACGTCACTTAACTGATACTGCAGCAGTGACTAAATTCGTTGGTTAATTCGTTTGATTTAGACATGACCTCAGTTGGTCCTCGTACTGTCTTAAATCTAAACCTATTATCATAATTACCAGAAGAACCCCCTAGCTTAGGCTAGGGGGTTTTTCTTTTGATATCAGGTCATAATTGTAGTATAATAAAAACATTAATTGTATACACTTATATGAGTAACAACTAATGTGTTGTTACTTTTAATTAATTATAGAGATATATAATCTATTTGAATAAGAATGGATATGAACAAATATGAGGCTATGTGTAATGAGTGCACTTACTTAGCCTAGATGGAGAGTTTTGTATTCAATAATTTAGATTCTGTATAAATGGGAGTATTAGTGTTGTAGAGTGTTATACAAGGGGAGGCCATAATGAATGATATGTTATTAGAATATATCGATCGCATGATTGATCAAGAGAAAGACCATCGTGTTTTTCCTGTAGAGTTTAATGATAAAACCTATTATGTAAAACAAGATATCGGTAATCACCGCTCTAGTTGGATTAAACCAGCTCCTAGAGCTTCTTTTGATTATGAGTTTTATAAAATTTCCTTCGTAAATACTCAGTTGCCTGTAGCACCAGTGATTGCTGGTTTTAGAGAGCATTATTTCGTTACAGAAGGGTCTGGTAAAACATTAACCTATTATAGCGAATTGCCGGCTCAACATCCTGATGATGATAGCTTACAAGATATGGTCACTCATATCTTCTATAGCTTTGGTAAAACATTGGGACAACTTCATGACTATGGTTTGTCCCATGGCCGTCCTGCCATGCGAGATATCACCTATGATCCAGATACTGATAAGGTTACTTTATTAGATTGGGAAAATGGTCGTCGTTGGCCTGAATTTACACCGCAAGGTTGGGATTTACTCATCTTTGTGCATAGCTATTTGCGTGAAGATAATCTACCGATTTCTTACCTATACGCTATGATGAATGGCTATAGTTCGGCTCGTACGGCGCGCGATACGGTGTTACATGTAAAAGAAATTTTACGTAAACATGAATATCTCTTTAAATTCTGTCGCTTATTAAACCCGCTACACTTTGTAGATACTGAAGCAGCTGTAAAAGCACATGACTTTATGCTAGCCTTGAAAACTGAATAGTATTTATCTATTGAGCACGGACCTTAATAATGGTTTATAGTACTTTATAGATTTTCATTGCCCTTTATGGGCTTATGTAGACCTTTACGATTGTTAGTTATATTTGTATAGCTAATGACTTGTAAGGGTCTTTTTCTGTATTTATGACAAGTTTATAGCGTGTATGCTCTTATATTGTTAGTTAGATTTATATAAATACTGTAAGAAGTATAGATTTAGAGCTGTTGTTCTCTGACTTTCACAATGATTACCGCAATTACTTTAGAGGGGGTTGTCGAAGGAGGACCTCAGGAATATAAGAGGGTGAAAGGAGGTGATACGATGGCTAACATTAAACGCACAAAATTGGTGTTGCGTTTTAACATCGGCACCGAAGATGCGCCGAAGTACAAAGACGTAACCTATACTCGTGTTGCAGAAGAAGCGTCCGACGATAATGTGAAAACCGTTGGTAATGCGCTGGCAGCCTTGTATGACCACAGCTTGTCCGACGTGGTCCGCGTCAATGAAGTATCCTTAGGGCATTAATTGAATCTTATCTATTCGTTTTTTAGGTGATCCAAACACATCTTAAATTGCTGATTTCATACATCCTTACATGGTCGTAAAAGGGTGTAGCAATCGCAAGTCCACACATTCCCATCCTTATTGATATGAATCGTAGATAGATATATTTAATCTAAGTGTAATTTATGTAATTACAGAATTGCAGAGTTACAGAAATCATCCCATTCTATCTAAATTCGAGAACTTGTTTATGATACGTGAAAGGAGGCGCCCACATGGCGGAAAAACGCGTTGTATATCTTACATTTTCTACGGTCGGTGGTAAAAGCACATCAGTCACAATTAGTGCTCCTCGTGCTGGAATTACTTTACAAGATGCTAAAACAGCGGCTAATGCGCTAGTAGCTAACAAAGTAATCCTTGGTTCTGGTGATGCAGAACTTGCTGCATTTACTACGGCTCGTGAAGTAACAACTCAAACTACTGAATTGCAATAATCGTATACAGTTAAATGGTAAAAAGGCTTTCACCTGTGGTGAGGGCCTTTTTATTATGGTAAAATATAAGATATACCGAATAGGTATGGTAATGATGAAAATACTATGCCCAAAAATTTGTGCATAATGGACCCGGATGGTGATTAAAAAGGGGTAAAACAGTGGAATATATTATTTCATTTATGGAAACGTATGGCTATGGAGCCATGTTTATTGCAATGGTTTTGGAAAATGCTAACATTCCTATTCCTAGTGAAATTGTCTTAGGTTTTGCAGGATATCTGATTGCTCAGGGCATATTTGATTTACATACGACTATGGTTGTAGGTATTTTAGCAGGGATTGTAGGCTCTATCTTATCCTACTGGATGGGTGAGTATGGCGGACGTCCATTTCTTTTGAAATACGGTAAATACATATTCTTTAATGAACATAAATTTGAACTCGCTGAAAAGATGTTTAATAAGTATGGTGGCGCCGCGGTGTTCTTTGGCCGTTTGTTGCCAGGTGTTCGTACATTTATTTCTTTCCCAGCTGGCATGGCTCGTTATCCTATGTGGCATTTTGTCATTTGGACTGTACTAGGCACGATTCCTTGGACAATCCTTCTTGTTTACTTGGGTAAAGTGCTCGGTGAAAATTGGAAGGATCTTATCCAATACAATCATGAATTCTTGATTGTTATGATTGTTGTATTCGTTATTATAGCGGCTGTATTGGGCTTTAAATACTATCGCAATCGCCGATAAGGAGGCCCTTATGAAACTTTCACGATTAACGCCAGTCGTATTTATTGTATGGCTTGTTTTTTATCTGTTTGGCAATAATATGTTGCCTGTTACGGATCCTGTGGAATCTAACTATGCGTTAACTGCTAAGGAAATGGTTCTCTCCGGAGATTGGTTGTCACCTCAAATTTACGGCACCTATTGGTATGATAAACCGATTATGATTTATTGGCTCATTGCCCTTGGATTTAAAATCTTTGGTATCGCTGATTGGGTGGTTCGTTTACCAAGTGCTATCTTTGGCGCTTTATCTGTAGCGACTATGTATCAATCGACGCGTACTATGAGCGGCAAGTGGGCTCTCGGCTTAATTGGGGCTGGTGTTCTTGGTACATCCCTCATGTTCTGGACCGTAGCTCATGGCGTTATTACGGACATGGTGCTACTTTATACGACGATCATGGTCATGATTTATTCCTATAAGGGGATGGTGGAACAGAAACCACATGCTATGATTGTGGCCTATATCTTTGCGGCCCTTGGGGTGCTTACAAAGGGGCCTGTAGCACTCGTTTTGCCAGGTATGATTTTGCTTGTCTTTGCTGGTATCAATCGCTCTTGGTCGATGGTGAAAGCTATCTTTGACTGGCGAGGCATCCTTGCCTTTTGTGTAGTCTGCTTGCCGTGGTATGTGTATATGTACAGCGTTCACGGCCAAGATTTCATCAATGGTTTCTTAGGACTTAACAATGTAACACGGGCAACACAATCTGAACATCCTGAAGATAATGTATGGTGGTATTATATCGCCATCTTCCTAGGTGCTTCTTTGCCGTGGACTGGTGCCGTTATTTACGGTATGATTGATGGCTTTAAACAACGACATACTGGCTTTATCTATAACATGACTTGGGGCGTAGGTATCGTTTTATTCTATACCTTAATGGCTACAAAATATCCTTTATATACATTTGTGAGCTTAGTTCCCTTTAGTGCTATCGGCGCTATGGGCGTTATGAAGATTATACGTAAAGGTAAATCTAGAGCGGTTAAATGGGTCATTATGGGACCTACCTTACTCTTATGGATTGCTTATGTAGCGGGATCATTCTTTGCTCCATGGGGCTTTTATTTCTTGCTCTATGTTGTGGCGGCCATAGCCGTACTCCTGTTATTCCACGCATGGTATACGAAAAAAGGGTATCGCCTTGTTAGTGTCATTGTTCTAGGTACGATGGTTATTTCTTCCATTGTTGTGGTAGAAGGGTTAGAACCATTTGTAAAACAGCGTAGTAATATCGATGTAGTGCCTGTGGTAGATTCCTATGATGGGGATATCTATTACTACAACGGGTACAGTACATCTGCTGTGTACTATACAGGTCATAAGATTATTAAAATCAACGGTGATGAAAGTCGCTGGGATGATCGAGATAAAATTAAAAAACGCAGTGCCGAGTGGTCAAAGAAATATCTTATGGAACAAGTTAACGAAGAGGAATTTAACAAGATAATCGCCTCTGGTAAACCTCTAATGCTCATCGTTCCAAAAGGTGAAATCAAGCACTTCCGTCAGTCTACAATCTATCCAAATGTATCTGAGTCTAGCGAAGCTGGTACAGCGGAAGTATATATACTAAATAAAAAGACACTGTTTTAAGTGAATCTTCACATACAATCTAACAATAAGTGAAAAATATAAAGCTGAAAATATTAAAGCTGGTAGCAGGTAGTATCCAATGGATACTACCTGCTTTTTTGTTTAGTGATAGAGTACTTGTTTATACTATGGCTAAAGATGGAGTGCTAAATCGTTTTGTAGATATAGTAGTTCATATCTTTAGATTACTACTTAGACTACTATATCTATTTGGATCTATTTGGATTTATT
>URPT01000045.1 GCA_900549845.1 uncultured Veillonella sp.
AGAGGCAAAGGCGACTGTCATGAAGGATGGCGGTGACGATCCAGATGTGACCCATGGCAATGATGTGGAAACGACGGTGACCCTTGATGATACTGGTGAACTACGATTCCGAGCAGGCTTTGGCGTTGGGACGGTAACTAAACCGGGCCTTGCTATGCCGCCAGGAGAACCAGCCATCAATCCAGGACCTCGAGCGATGATGAAAATCGTCTTTGACGAGCATTGTGTGCATGGTCAAGGTGTAACGGTAACGGTGAGCGTGCCAAATGGTATGGTTTTAGCTAAGAAAACCTTAAATCATACACTCGGTATCGAAGGTGGTATTTCTATTATTGGAACCACTGGTATCGTTAAGCCCATGAGTGAAGAAGGATTCAAAAACTCGTTGGTGCCTCAGTTGAAAGTTATGAAAGCCAATGGCTGTGAAACGGCTGTTCTCGTGCCAGGCCGTATTGGTCAGGATCTTGCGGAGCAAGTTCTGGGTATTCATAAGAACCAAATGGCAGAAACGAGTAATTTTATCGGCTTTATGCTCGAAAAAGCCGTTGAAATTGGCTTCAAGCGTATCTTGATCATCGGTCATATTGGTAAGCTAATCAAATTAGCTAGTGGTAGTTTCCACACCCACAATCGCATGAGTGATGGCCGCATGGAAAGTATCGTAGCTTATGCTGCTTTAGAAGGGGCATCCCAAGCGGTGTGTGAAGAGTTATTTAATTGCCAAACCACAGAGTCTACGTTCCCTATTTTGGAGCGCGAAGGACTGAATGGTGTATACCAACGCGTTGTAGATCGTGCATCTTTGCGTAGTGAGCGATATATTGCTAACGAGGCAGAGGTAGGTATCATTATTACCACTTTAAAAGGTGAGATTTTGGCAATGGATAAGCATGCTAAAGAGATAGGAGAGCTTGAACAATGGCACATACCTTGTATATCGTAGGCATTGGTCCAGGTAATCCTGATTATGTGGTACCTAAAGGCCTTAATTTAATTAAACATGCTACAGTATTGGTCGGTAGCGAACGGTCCTTAGAGGACTTTCAAGAGCCTGGCCAAATTACATATCCTGTAACAGGTAAGCTTAGCCTGCTAGCTGAGCAAATTGAGCGTGAGCTCAACCATCATGACGTTGTCGTTATGGTAAGTGGTGATACAGGCTACTATAGCTTGTTGCCATATTTAAAGAAGAAATTCCCTGCCAATCCTATTGAGGTTGTGCCAGGCATTAGTTCTATGACCTTTGCCTTTGCTCGACTCAATGAGGTGTGGCATGATGCGGATTTAATGAGCTTTCACGGTCGCCAACCAGCGCCTGAAAAACTCGTGTATGAAGCAGGTAAAAAGATGGGGTTCTTGACGGATCCTGAATATAATCCAGCGCATATTGCGCGTATTTTAATAGATGCAGGTTGGCCAAAAGAAACGAGAGCAGCAGCCCTTGAGCGCTTGAGCTATGATGATGAAAAAATTGTAGACTCCACGCTAGAGGTATTAACTGAGCTTGAAGGCTTTGGTCATTCTGTAATGGTGGTATTAGGATGAGACATTTTTTCGGAATTCCTGATGAGGAATTTATCCGCGGCGACGTGCCGATGACGAAATGCGAGATTCGCAAAGCCGTTATGAACGAGGCACGCATCGAGGAGGATAGCATTGTCCTTGACGTTGGTGCTGGTACAGGCTCTATTTCTATTGAAGCAGCCTTAGCAGCTCCTAAAGGGCATGTATATGCGATTGAGCGCTTTGATAAAGGCATCGACCTTATCAATGAAAACATGAAGAAATTCAATGTAAATAATATGACAGTTATTAAGTCCAAAGCTCCTGAAGGTATGGAAGAATTACCTGAGCTTGATGCGGTTATTATCGGCGGTAGCGCTGGCGGTATGACAGGCATTATGGACGAGGCACAACGTCTATTAAAAATTGGTGGCCGTTTAGTTGTAACTGCTGTAACAATGGAAACTGGTTATACAATCCTTAAAGAGTTGAAAGGTCGTCCTTTCACCTATGAAGGTTACCAAATGTCCATTAGCCGTTACCGCAAGGCTGGTCCCTATCATTTGTTAGACCCATTGAGTCCAATTTTCATTGTATCTGCAACGCGTATCGCAGAAGGAGAGTAATATGGTTGACGTACATATCGTAGGCGCAGGCCCTGGGGATCCTGAGTTAATTACTCGCAAAGGGTATCGTTTAGTACAAGAGGCAGATGTTGTTATTTACGCTGGCTCCTTGGTAAACCCTGCTATTTTAGAGGCTTGTAAACCAGGCTGTGAAATTCATAACAGTGCTACTATGAACCTTGATGAGGTGTTGGCTGTTATGAAAGCTTCTGTTGAGGCTGGTAAAAGCGTAGTTCGCCTTCACACAGGTGACCCTGCTATTTACGGTGCTATTCAAGAGCAAATGGATGCACTTGCTGGCATGGGTATATCTTATGAAGTTGTGCCTGGCGTAAGTTCTTTCCTTGCTACAGCAGCAGCTTTGAAACAAGAATATACATTGCCAAATGTATCTCAAACAGTAATTATTACGCGTATGGAAGGTCGTACACCAATGCCTCCAAAGGAAAAATTGCGCATGTTAGCAGCTCATGAAGCGACAATGTGTATTTTCCTTAGCGTTCAAATGTTAGATAAAGTAGTAGCTGAACTCATCGAGGGCGGTTATGACAAAACGACTCCAGTGGCTATCGTGGTAAAAGCGTCTTGGCCAGACCAACGCATTATCCGCGGCACATTGGAAACTATTGCGGACATCGTAGCAAAAGAAGGCGTATTGCGCCAAGCTATGATCGTAGTAAGCCATGTATTAGATAGTGAATACGAATTATCTAAACTCTACGACAAAGGCTTTGCTCACATGTACCGCAGTGCTAAGGACTAGTATGATGAAAGAACTAGAAACTGTTGCATCTACGACTGGAGCTAAGAAGAATAGAACGGCTATTCTCTCTGTATCTGAACGAGGTGCAAAGCTAGGTCAACGCATCAAGTCTTTGGTGGCACCCCATGCGGATTGCTTTGAAAAGGAAAACCGTCCCTCCGGTGGTGAGGCTATTTATTTCGATTCCTTCAAAAATCATATTGGACAGATTTTCAAGGATTACGACCAAGTACTGTGTATTATGGCACTTGGTATTGTAGTGCGCATGATCGCACCATATATTGAGCATAAATCAAAGGATCCTGCAGTAGTCGTAATGGACGAAGTAGGACATCATGTGATTAGCTTATTGTCTGGTCACCTTGGGGGCGCCAACGAATGGACGCAGTCCATTTCGCTGGCCATCGATGCGGACCCTGTTATTACAACTGCTACGGATGTAAACGGGTTGCCAGCGCCTGACGTGTTGGCGCGCCACGAGCATCTGTTGGTAGATGATTTTCAAACCTTAATCAATGTGAACTCTGCCATCGTTGGGGGAGAACAGGTTGATTATTATATCGATGCAAGCTTACCAAATGCTGAGCATTTAGAGAAAGCGGCGAAAGCTCATATTGGTGAACATGGTGTGGTTCATATTGTTTCGTTGAATCAACTAGAGTCTATTCCATGTAAGAACGAAAGCGCTGAAGAGGGATTATCTCGAGTTGTAATTACTGATAAAGTAATTGCCGAGTATGGTCACCAATTGATTTTGCGCCCTCGTACGTATACGATGGGCATTGGCTGTCGTCGAGATACGCCAAAGGAATTGATTCTTGAGGCTATACAACAATCTTTGGCAGCCCATAAGCTTTCACCAAAGAGCCTTGTAACGGCTGCATCGGTCATCGTTAAACAAGATGAAGTAGGCCTCTTAGAGGCTATGCAAATTATGGGGTGGCCTATCGTGTTCTATACACAGGACGAGATGGCACCACTCATTAAAGAAGAAGAATTAAAAGAATCTAATTTTGTAAAAGGAACTATAGGAGTAGGAAACGTATGCGAGACAACGGCATTACTAGTGGCCAAGAGCCGAACACTAATACAGCACAAAACAATTTATCCCAAAACAACAGTAGCCATTGCACAGGTAACATCAAAGTAATCGGCATTGGCCCTGGCGATGAAGAGTTTATGACGCCTCAAGCGCGCGAAGCTATCTTAGCAGCTGACCGCGTTGTAGGT
Source organism: uncultured Veillonella sp. (assembly GCA_900549845.1). Taxonomy (GTDB): domain Bacteria; phylum Bacillota; class Negativicutes; order Veillonellales; family Veillonellaceae; genus Veillonella. The sequence goes on from URPT01000045.1 coordinate 4,123, forward strand.
TATTTGACATACCTCGACTTGATTAAAGACCTCATCGAAGGTAAAGAAACTGTAGGTACTGCAATGATGCAAGAAGTAGATCGTTGCCAACAAGCAGTTGATTTAGCAGTAGAAGGTCATCAAGTAGTTGTAGTATCCTCTGGTGACTCTGGCGTATACGGCATGGCAGGTCTTGTGTTGGAACTTGCTAATAAAGTGCCAGCAGAAAAACGCCCTTCTGTAGATATCGTGCCTGGCCTTAGCGCTGTAAACGTAGCAGCATCTGTATTGGGTGCACCATTGATGCATGACTTTGCAGTTATTTCCTTGAGCGACTTGATGACGCCATGGGATCTTATCAAAAAACGTGCAGACCTTTGTGCACAAGGCGATATGGTTATTTCCTTGTACAACCCACGCAGTAAAAAACGTGTTACACATTTAGATGAAGTTCGTGAAATCGTTCTTAAATACCGTGACCCTAAAACACCTGTTGGTATCGTGCAAAAAGCAGGTCGCCCAGGCCAACATATGGTAATCTCTGATCTTGAAAACTTCACAAATGAAGAAGTAGATATGCAAACACTTGTTATCATCGGTAACAGCCAAACCTATGTTGAAAATGGTCGCATGATTACACCTCGAGGCTACAAATTATGATTTGGGTCATCGCTGGCACCTTGGATGGCCGTACCTTAGCGGTTGAAATCCAAAAACGAACTGGCGAAGATGTGCTTGTTACGGTTGTTAGCCAATATGGGGCAGAGCTTGCTGCCCATAAAGGCATTACCGTACATACGGGCCGTCTTGACCAAGAGGCTATGCAAGACTTAATTAAGAAGCACAATGTGCGCCTATTAATCGATGCAAGCCATCCGTATGCTGCTATCGTTACGGCTACGGCTCAAGATGCAGCAAAAGCTGAAGGTAAAGAGGTGCCATTACCAGACTATGATAAATTGCATATCGTAGTGGACGAAGTAGAAGCAGCTAATCTAGCAGGTAAATTAGCGAAGGAAAATAATAGCCATGTGTATTTGACTACAGGTAGTAAAACAATGCACATCTTTGCTAAATCTGAAGCCTTGCAAGATTGCGAAGTATGGACCCGCATTTTGCCTACTGCAGAGGTGTTACAAATGATGGAAGACCTCAATGTAAGTCCAAAACGCATTGTTGCTGTACAAGGTCCATTCTCTTACGATATGAACCGCATCATGTTCCACGATACAAAGGCGAGCGTTGTAGTTATGAAAAACTCTGGCCTTGTAGGTGGTGCTGATACAAAATTACAAGCCGCTATGGATCTTGGCATCCATGTTATTGTTATCGATCGTCCACGTGTTAAAATTGAAGGCCACGTGGTATCATCTAATGATGAATTTTTCAAATTATGGGAGGACACTAATGGATTACGTTAAAAATCCTAAAGCCATTGAAGATAAAAGTATGGAAATCATTTACGATTATGTAAAAGATTTAGGTTTAACCGATGATGAAGTACGCGTAGTATCTCGTACTGTTCATGCGTCTGGCGACGTTGAATACGCTCAACTCGTAAAAATGAGCCCTGATGCTGTTCAAAAAGGTATCGAAGCATTAGATAATGGTGCAGATATTTATACAGATGTGGAAATGGTTCGCACAGGTATTTCTAAACCAGCTCTTAAAATTCGCGGCAACGAAGTACATTGCTTAATTAAAGATGAAAATGTAGCTAAAATGGCTAAAGAATTAGGCGTAACACGTTCCATCGCAGCTATGCGTACATTTGGTAAACAATTAGAAGGCCAAATCGTTGCTATCGGTAATGCGCCAACAGCATTGTACGAAGTATTGCGTTTGGCTCTTGAAGAAGGCGTTAAACCAGCTCTTATCATTGGTATCCCTGTAGGCTTTGTAGGCGCTGCAGAATCCAAAGATTACTTGATGGAAGTATCCCCAGTTCCTTACATCACTGTAAAAGGCAACAAAGGTGGTAGCCCAATTGCTGCTTCCGTATGTAATGCATTGCTTTACACAGACGTAAAACGCAATGACATGCTCTTCGTAGAAGGCAAAGAGTCTAAATAATACAAAACCCGAATCGTATTTTTGTAGTTCTGCGATTCGGGTTTTACTGTATATATTTTTCACAATAATTGCTAAACATAGTCAAATATAATGTATTAGATCTCTTATAATGTAGTTAATTTTTGAGAGGGGGGGTCATATGGCATCAAGTAATGAACGAAAATTATTTCGCGTATCAGTGATTTGTATCTTAATCATCGCCGTTATTACGAGCATGATTATATCTCTTATTTGGGGATCAACACCCGTATCATTAGCTGAGATTTGGCATACATTATGGTCTAGTGAGCTAACAGATACATCTTCACAAATTATTTGGAATATTCGATTGCCTCGCAATATTGTAGCTGCGTTAGTGGGGGCTTGTCTAGCTGTATCTGGTGCAATTTTGCAAGCAGTTATGAAAAATCCCCTAGCAGATCCACAGATTGTAGGGGTATCCTCTGGTGCTGGATTAGCTGGTGTTATCATTTTTATTTTATTTCCTGGGTATGACCATATAGTTCCGTTGGTAGCCTTTTTAGGTGCTATGGCTGCGGCGATGATGGTATATGCTCTTGCTTGGAAGAATGGTGTACGCCCAAGCCGTATCATCTTGGCTGGTGTTGCAGTGGCTGCTTTTTTAGGCTCTGGTATTTCTGCACTACTTGTATTCTATGGAGATCGTGTGCAAGGAGCCTTACTTTGGATGGTAGGGGGCTTGGCTGCACGCAGTTGGCCTCAAGTAGAGGTTCTGTTCCCATACGCGTTAGTCGGTCTTATTTTTGCCTGTTTAGGAGCTAAACGACTTACCATTTTAAGTTTAGGTGACGAAACTGCAAAGGGATTAGGCCTTAAGGTAGAACAAACACGGTTTATTATGACTGCAGTGGCTGCTCTTTTAGCGGCTGGTGCTGTAAGTATAGCTGGGCTTATCGGATTTGTAGGTTTGGTTATTCCCCATATGTTACGTCTTATAATCGGTAATGATTATGCGTATTTACTGCCTGGATCCGCATTATTAGGTGCGTTAGTACTTGTTGTCAGTGATACAATAGGACGTGTTATGTGGAGCCCTATAGAGGTACCAGTGGGCATTATTATGGCATTCTTTGGAGCGCCGTTCTTCTTATATCTATTGAGGAGGGATAACTAATGAATACCGCTATTGATGTAAAACAGTTATCCGTAACTCTTGGCAATCGTCATATTCTACATGATATTAATGTATCGGTTCCTATCGGTAAAATTACGACATTAATAGGACCTAATGGTTGTGGTAAAAGTACACTCTTACGGTCTATGATTGGATATATTCATAGTCCTCGTGAATGTGTGACTATTTTAGGTAAACCATTACAGTCGTATTCACAAAATGAATTGGCACGTCAAATGGCGTTTCTGCCACAGGTGCCTAATATGCCAAAGGATATGACCGTAGAAGAATTGGTATATTGTGGACGGTATCCATACCAAAATTGGTGGAAAAACACGGCTAAAGAAGATCGTGAAATCGTTGACTATGCGTTACATATCACGAAAACGAATCATTTGAGAGAACAATTAATCCCATCCCTATCTGGTGGCGAACGGCAACGCGTTTGGATTGCTATGGCACTAGCACAGCAACCAAAATTATTAGTCTTAGACGAACCAACAACGTATTTAGATATTAATCACCAATTAGAAATTATGGAGTTATTGAAACGCTTAAATAAGGAACAAAATTTAACCGTTCTCATGGTACTTCACGAACTAACACAGGCGGTTCAATATTCACATCATATGGCTGTTATAAAAGAAGGGTATTTAGTAACGTCAGGAGAAACAAATAAAATAATATCGGATGAGTTGTTTAGAGATGTTTTCTCTGTAGATGTACAACTTGATACATTTGATAATAAAAAATATGTGCGCGTAAAAGGATTAGTTGAGTAGCTTGATATTAATAAAAAAGAGGGCATTCCCTATTTGGGGGATGCCCTCTTTTGCATGATGCAATATGTTAGAATGTAACATTAATACCATAGGCTTCTTTAACTAAACGTGCCATAGCTTCTGGTGTTTGTAGACCTGGGTTTAATAGGAATAGTTTAGATGGTAAATATATTACGCGGTTATTTTGTACAGCTTTTAAATTAGCCCATGCAGGATTATCTGTCATAGCTTGTTTCATAGCTTTTGTAATTTCTTCTTCTTTACCCATTGTAACAACGAAGATAATATCAGGGTTATCTGCAGTCAATGTTTCAAGAGAGTAAGGGACAGTTTTATCCTTAGTTGTGCCTTCTAAGTGGGAGGCAACAACGTTTGTCATGCCTAGCTCTTTTACCATGGATGCAGTAACTGCTTCATCAGTTTCAGCAGTTACACCCTTTCCTGTGGCACGTAACACGGCAACACGTGCAGGCTGTTGGTTTTTAATAGCATCTTTTACCTTTTGAATGTTGCTTTCATAGGTTGCAATAACGGATTTAGCTTTATCTTGATGGTTTGTTAACTCGCCAAGGAATGTTAGCATTGGTACATTATCCTTGATGCCATCGTAATTAAAAAGCACTGCTGGAATATTGTTAGATTGTAATTGGGATTCATATTTTTTATGTTGATTTACTAAACCCAATACCACATCTGGCTTCAAGCCTAATAGTTGTTCCATGTTGATATTAGCCGTTTGACCTAATGCAGGTAATGCTTCTAAATCTGGAGCTAATTTATCTGTTGTGCTAGCACGGGAGATAGCCTTGCCATCCACTGCGTATAGCATGGACAATACAGAGTTTGAAAGAACAGCGATGCGTTGCGGATCCTTTGGTACAGTGTAGGTTTCACCATTAAAGGTAAGTTCCTTCGTAGTAGCAGAAGAGCTGGATGTGGATTTACCACACCCAGCTATTGCTAGTACAACCATGACCAAAGCTAGACTACAGAGTAGTAATTTTTTCATGATGTACTCCTATGTACGTTATATAACAATACTAGTTAAATTGTAGATTGACTATTTTTGTAATGCGTCCCAAGATTCGTTAGCACGTTCAACGAATAAGTTACGGATGTTAGGGTTTTCACCTAAGCCATGGATGTAAGTGTCAACTTTGAAGCCTTCTTTTTGAAGGATGGATTTATGGGAATCTGGTTCGGCACCAGCCATGTCGTTGTTTGCATGGTCGCCAGCAACCATCATGAATGGCATCAATGTAACATGTTTAATACCATGTAATTTCAATTGAGGGATAACTTGTTCAAGATTTGGAGTACCTTCTACTGTGTAGATAAATACATTTTTCATACCAAGAGTATGGATACGGTCTTGAATTACAGAATAATAAGCATTGGAAGGATCTGGAGTACCATGAGCCATGATAAGAAGAGCGTCTTCTTTGCCTAATTTAGGGAATTGAGATTGAACAGCTTTTAATGTTTCAATAACTTGGTCAGTTTGGTTTTCTTGACCCATCCAGTACATAAGAGATGTACCAAGTGTCATTTTTTTGAAATTATCTTTGTACAAATTATATACTGCTGCATCGTAGTTGTATTCCATACCAGGGATTACGTCAAGGGATGCTAATGCAACGCGAGTGTAACCGTCTTTTTTGAGTTCAGCCAAAGCTTCTTCAGGAGTTGGGTAAGTAATACCTTCTTTTTGTTGGATACGATCACGAATGATATGGCTTGTGAAAGCTGTAACTACTTTTGTGTTTGGATGAGCTGCTTTAATAGCATCTACAGTTGCATCGATTGTTTTCGCACGAGTATCTTTATAAGTTGTACCAAAGCTCATAACAACGATAGCATCTTTGTTTGGCAAGTTTTGTAAAGCTTCAGTATTGTGTGTACGAACACCAATTGCAGCAGCTTCTTTCAATGCTGGAGTAGGATCTTTTACTTCTTCATTTAATTGATATGCAGCATTAGATACAACTGGTGCACCAAAGGATACTGCAAGACCTAGAATAGCGGATGCTAATGCTAATTGTTTTTTCATTTTAATACTCCTATCCATAACTTAACTACAAGTCTATGCAATGATCTAAGTAATTTGAATAATTTTATATAAAAGATATAGTTTATAGATTACTATAGATATATTGCATATATATAACCTTAAGCCAATCGTAACAAAGGAACATAGGGGTGTCAATAAACCCCATACCCCTAGAAGTATAGGAAAATTAAGGGTTTTTAAGCAATTTATGTGATGAATATAGTATAGTATTAGCTTTTATAATTATATTCTTTTTGGTTATAAGGATATGAATGTGTGAATATATGAGTAATTTTATTCTACTTTATATCCAGCATACTTTGATGGGGCCCAATAACATTACTACAAATAAATTAAAAATGACGACCTATACTTGTTTGTTCCTCGTTCCTGATGTCACTACACAAGTACAGGTCGTCATTTTTATTACTGTAGTTGTGTAGGCGTCCCATCAAAATATGATATATAATAAATATAAAATTTTAGTAAAATAAAATTATCAGATAAAAGAGAGAAGGACTATGTTTGGTTTTATTGAGAGAGAACAAATACTTTTAAAACAAAATGTATACAATCTAATACATAATACTAGAATATCTTTTTTATTTATTTTAGTAGGGGGATTTTTTATTTATGTGCTGGGTAATATACATATAAATAGAGGAGCAACTTATGATTTGTATTGGTATTATGTACGATATTTTTATAAGCTGCTAGGTTTATGTGTTGTCTATGATTTATGTAGACGCAGGCTATATGACTATGGTTTTTCAAGTAATTGGTA
>URPT01000046.1 GCA_900549845.1 uncultured Veillonella sp.
GACACATTGCATACGGTGGTATCTGTTATTACGGCAGGGAATGCAGCGAGCACGGCATTGCATGAGCACTTTGGATTTACCTATTGTGGACTAACGCCTCAAGTTGGTTTCAAACATGGTAAATATCAGGATACCGAAACATACGCATTATTGGTATAATAAAACGTAGATATTAAAGTAAAGACTAATAATGTACAGATGATAGATAAGGGTTCGCCAAGGGTTAGGGCGAATAGGGTGATTGAATGAACATGAAAGATGAACGGCAGTTTGTTGGATACAGCAAGTATCGCAGCCGTCTTGTAGATGGTCATGTGCATACGGAATTGTGTCCCCATGGTAGTGGGGACCGAACTGCATTGATGATTGAAAAGGCCATCGAGTTGCGCATTGAAAAGGTATGCCTTACAGAGCATGCGCCGTTGCCAAAGGCTTTTGCAGCTGAATACGGTGGTGACCAAAAGGCCTATGATACAGCGTCTTTGAAATTAAACCAAGTTGATAGCTATCTAGAATTAGGTCGTCAATTACAACGTGCCTATGGTACACATATCGATATCTCCCTCGGCTTTGAGGTGGATTATATTCCAGGCTTTGAGGCAGATATTCAGGAGTTCCTAGACCGTTATGGTCCATTAACGGATGATAATATTTTATCCGTTCACTTTATGGAAGGCGTTAATAATGCCTTTTACTGCTTAGACTATAGCCCTGAAGAATTTGAAAAGGGCTTTGGTCCGTGGATTGAAAAGCAATATGAGTTGTATTACAAATATTACTCCACAGTGCGCCAAGCCGTACGTGCTGACCTTGGTGAATATACGCCTAAACGCATCGGTCACTTTGATTTGATTAAAAAATACCAACATCACTTTGGTTTTGAACATCACTTAGATCGTCGCAATGCGCAGGTGGTAAGTGATATTTTACATATCATGCGCGTACAAGGTCGTGAGTTAGACTATAACATGAGTGGCTTCTTCAAACCAGACTGCCGTGAAATGTATCCAAGCCGCTTTATCCAAGGCATGGCTGCTGTTATTGGCGTGCCATTTGTATTGGGCTCTGATGCACATAGCATAGCAGATATAGAACGTATCTGGGGATAGATTGATGAGAAAATTGTTGTTTGGGATTATTATTCTGATTACTCTAATAGCAGCTTTTATAGCTTATATGTTTTATCATGAACCATCATCTAATGAGCTAGTTGGGCGCAGTGTAGCTTTAGAATGAGCAAAAGAAGCGGTAGGCCATGGTGCAGGTGAGTTATTGGTAACGAGTATCGATAGACATGGCACAGGGCTTGGCTTTGATATTGAATTATATCAAGCTTTAGCCGAGGTTGTGGATGTACCTGTAACAGCCTTTGGTGGTGCTGGAAATATACAGTATTTTGTGGATTTATTTACAAAGACAAATGTAACTGGAGCTCTTGTAGGGGCGTTGTTACATAACAAAGTTTTAACTATAAAAGATATTAAAAAAGCACTTCATGAAGTAGGCATCGTCGTAAGACAATAGATAATTACTATCAAAATAAAACGATAAAAGCATTCTCTTATTAACGGAGAATGCTTTTTAATTATGCTTTTAACTCATAATGTGCATTCAAAATGATAAATCGATAATTGACACTTTTATGTTTAGATATACAATAATTATTGTAAGTACTAAAAGTTTAGAGAGCCAATGTGGCATGGATGTGCAAAAGATTTATCAGATATTTTTATATAACACCATGTCACACAAGACAATTGGAGGTGTTTATATGGTTATGAATGGTATTTACTTAGTTATAGCCTCCGCGTGTATTCTAATTTTAGCGTACCGCTTTTACGGGGCTTTCATAGCGGCGAAAGTATTAACATTGGATGAATATCGTCCAACGCCAGCTATGGTTCACAATGATGGTCACGATTACGTGCCAACTAACAAATGGGTAACATTTGGTCATCACTTTGCAGCGATTGCTGGTGCAGGTCCTCTTGTAGGTCCTGTTATCGCAGCCCAGTTCGGGTATTTGCCTGGTGCATTATGGATCCTTATCGGTTCCGTATTAGCCGGCGCTGTACATGACATGGTTATCTTGTTCGCATCTGTTCGCTATGATGGTAAATCTATTGCGGATATTGCACGGGAAGAAATCAGTAAATTTGCTGGTTTCGGTGCTATGCTTGCTACATTGTTCCTATTGATCATCACCCTTGCTGGTATGGCCGTAGTAGTAGCTAACGCATTGCATAACTCCCCATGGGGTTTCTTCTCCGTATTTGCTACAATTCCAATCGCTATTTTCATTGGTATTTATTTGAAATGGTTGCGTCCTGGTAAAATTCAAGAAGCAACTATTATCGGTGTAGCGTTGATCTTCGCAGCTATTATCTACGGTCCAAACGTAGCAGCTAGCGAATATGCTTCTTGGTTCACATATGACTTGCAAACTATTGAAATCATGCTTGCAGTCTATGGTTTCTTTGCAGCAGCATTGCCAGTATGGTTGTTGCTTGCTCCTCGTGACTATTTGTCCACATACCTTAAAATCGGTACAATCGGCGCATTGGCTCTTGGTATTATCATCGTAATGCCTGAAATTCAAATGCCAGCTGTTACTCCTTATATCTGGGGTGGCGGTCCTGTATTGAAAGGTTCTGTATTCCCTTACATCTTCATTACTATCGCATGTGGTGCGTTATCTGGTTTCCATACTGTTATCGCAACAGGTACAACACCTAAAATGCTTACTAATGAAAAAGAAATCTTGCCTATCGGCTATGGTGCAATGTTAACAGAAGGCTTCATCGCTATGATGGCGTTGATCGCAGCTACTGCATTGCATCCAGATGATTACTTCGCAATTAACTCCACTGTTGAATCTTTCAAAGCGTTAGGCCTTCAAGTTCATGAATTGCCAGCATTGTCCGCAATGGTTGGTGAAGACTTGATGCACCGTCCTGGTGGTGCCGTATCCCTTGCAGTAGGTATGGCACATATCTTCTCCAGATTGCCTAACATGGATCACTTATTGGGTTACTGGTATCACTTCTGTATCATGTTCGAAGCATTGTTCATCATGACTTTGATCGATGCTGGTACTCGCGTAGGTCGTTACTTACTTCAAGAATTATTAGGTCATTTCCATCCTAAATTCAACGACCAACATTGGGCTCCTGGCGTTTATGGTTGTGCAGCTTTAATTTGTGTATTGTGGGGCTACCTAGTTCTACAAGGTAACATCGGTATTATCTGGCCTCTATTCGGCGTATCTAACCAATTATTAGGTACTATGACATTGGCTGTAGGTACTACAGTTATCATGCGACTTGGCCGCAAACGTTATGCATGGGTAACAGGTATTCCTTGTATCCTCATGGCTATCGTGGCTATCGCTGCAGACTTTGAAAACGTATTTAACAGCTATATCCCAGCTGGTAAATGGATCCTAGTAGCATTTAGTGCTGCCATGTTCCTCATGATCCTTATCGTATTGGTAGAAGCAGTACGTAGTTGGATTCGCTTGTCTAGCATTCCTCAAGACTATCGCACTCAAGCTGAAATTGAAGCTGAAAGCCTTGTAAAATACGGTAAACAAGCAAAAGCTTAATATTGATTATTACAATATATAAAGTGCACTCACCTTTGTGAGTGCACTTTTAATTTATAAATTTGCTGCCTTTTTTATAAAATAGTAAACTATACATATAAATGTATGTAGTATTCATTTATGGTAACTTGTATATGTGTAATAGAGAAAGTATTGGAGAGTATTATGAATATTAGAATGGTAATAATGGCAGCAGTTATTAGTTCTACTGCAGTTTTTACGGCACATGGCGTAGATATATCGATTCCAGGGGCAAATCCTAAAATGCCTGCAGTAGTGTATAGTGATAACATTGTAGATCAAACTAAAGTAGATAGGTTGGCAAAAAAACTGTCATCTTTATATGATAAGAAAATGGCCACAGATGCTTCTGTAGAGCCTCAAAATAGAGTAAAGGCAAATATCTTGGATAAAGGTATTATTGATTATAAAGCACATAACTATAGTTCCTCTATCTATGTGCTATCTGGAGAAAATCGCTCTATTCAATTTACCTTACCAACTACATCTAATAAGAGTATAGCGGTGCCTCGGGGTAAAGGGTATAAACAATATGCTATGTCTAATCTTGGTATGATTGGTATTGAGATTGAGCCTGTAAAGGATACCAATATTTGGGCTGAATCTGGTAAAAGTTATGCTGAACTTACCGTAGAGGATATGAAGGCTGCTTTCGCAAAACATAATCCAGGTGCTAACAATGCTTTTGTGGATGGTGGGAAGTTTACATATCCAGGTATTGAAAATGGTACGTGGGATGTAGCGACCTCGAAGGGCAAACTTGGTAAAAATACAATTAGTACGATTAATTTTTCCTATAAAAATAATCCGAACTATATGTACCATATTGGTATTGTAGACACTAATAAGAAGGCTAATTACAAATATAATTTAGGTTTATTAGCAAATTATACAATTCCTTCCATTATGGAGAAATCGGAGATTACGATTCCTAATACAGTAGAAACATTGGGAGATTTTACATATCGTCGAATTGAAGGAACGACTATAAAAAAGGATGTAGCTGAAGACGGCGGGCTTTTTAAAGCTTATGAAACAGATGGGCTAGCACATCTGTTACTAGTTAACCCAATCAAGGAAGGAGCTTCTAAAAACAAGCTTTTATCAGCTACATTAGCTAAGCAGATTCTTGATAGTAGAATTGGAAAAGATGGGAAAGTAAATATCTATACTGTATGGCATAACAATACGCCAGGAATATTAATGGATATTCAGTATCCTGCTTTCAATGCAATGGAAATATCTTATATAACACGAAATGATAAGAATTTATTCATTCACACTATCATTGCTAATCGTAATAAGAAAAATATTAGTCGAGATGATGTGATTAACTTACTTATTGATGTGCAAATGAAAGGTGAGAGTATGGACTCTACTAGTGTAATATCTCCATTGCCTGAATATGACTTTTAGCTTTATAGAAGCTTTTGTGCTTTATGTACATTAGAATTCAATAAATTCTATAGAATTTATTGACATGAATAGAAATCTAATATACGATGTATGTAGTGATGTTTATTACTACAATAAAATAGTTAGGTAACGGCGCCTTGCATGCAGAGTTTCTGCGAGCAAGGCGCTTTTTGTGTGGAAAGGAGTTTCTTATGGTCAATATGATTGATACGGGCAACACAGCATGGGTCTTGTTGTGTGCAGCCTTAGTATTCTTTATGACACCTGGTTTAGCGTTGTTTTATGGTGGGATGGCGCGTAGTAAAAATGTGCTAGGTACGATCATGCAGAGCTTCTTTTTGATTGGTGTCATTTCTGTTGAGTTTATTTTGATAGGCTATACATTGATTTTTGGTGATGATTTACATGGTATCATCGGCGACTTTAGTAAATTTGGCCTTGGTGGTGCGGAAACAACCATCTTAAGTGATACCCATATTCCTGAGCTTGCTTTTATAGCATTCCAATGTATGTTTGCTGTCATTACACCAGCCATCATGAGTGGTTCTGTTACGGGGCGGATGCGCTTTGCACCCTTTGTAGTATTTGCTTTGCTATGGTCTATCTTTATATACAATCCGATGGCCCATTGGATTTGGGGCGGTGGCTTCCTTAGTGATTTGGGTGCATTAGACTTTGCTGGTGGACTTGCGATACATGTTCTGTCTGGTGTATCTGGATTGACCTTATGTATGCTGTTAGGCCGTCGTCGCGGTTATGGGCGCATGCCTATGCTGCCTCACCATTTGCCGATGACAATTCTTGGAGCTGCTATTCTATGGTTTGGATGGTTTGGCTTTAATGCAGGATCTGCCCTTGGCGTAGGCTTCCTTGCAGCTAATGCAGTGTTAACTACACAAATCTCTGCAGCAGTTGGTATTGTGGGGTGGGTGCTAGTAGAAATGATGCACCGCGGTAAACCTACTGTGTTAGGGGCTGCCTCTGGCGGTGTATCTGGCCTTGTAGCCATTACACCAGCGGCAGGCTTTGTAACGCCTATGGCGGCCATTATAATTGGCTTTGTAGGTGCTGTTGTGTGTTATCTTGCTGTCGCAATTATTAAAAACCGCCTTGGTTACGATGACTCTCTTGATGCATTTGGTATTCATGGCGTAGGTGGCACGTGGGGCGCTATTGCTACAGGTTTATGGGCTACCACAATGATTAATCCTGATGGGGCCAATGGTTTGTTCTATGGCGGCTCCTTATTAGGCCCTCAATTACTTTCACTTGTTATTGCCTATGTATTTGCCGTTGTAGGTACATTTATACTCTTTAAAATCGTCAGTGCTTTTATGGATATGCGTGTTAGCATTGGCTCTGAGTCACTTGGCATCGATATTAGTGAACATGGCGAAGGTGCTTATAATCAATCTGAATTTAAAAGCTCAGGTCGATTTATTTCGTCCAATCAAACGTCTTTGTTATAATTTGTGACAGATAAATAGTAAGGTACAATTGAATGTATATATGCTGTAATTGGTGAAAGTCAGGTTATATAATGCGTACTTCTGTACCACATAGGAGATAGATATATGAAACGAATGAAAAAGGTAGATATAATCGCTCGTGCAGAGCAGCTAGAGGATTTAAAAGAGGCGTTAAACAAGATTGGTATTCAAGGCATGACGGTGTCACAAGTCTTTGGCTGTGGCTTACAAAAGGGCCATACCGAAGTATATCGTGGCCAACAATATGATGTGAATTTAATTCCTATGGTAAAAGTTGAAACCGTTGTGTGTGATGTGCCTGTGGATCTCGTGATGGATACAGCACGTAATACATTACAAACTGGTGAAGTAGGGGACGGTAAAATTTTTGTATACGATGTAGAAGACGCGATGCGTATACGGACAGGTACAAGAGGCACCAAGGCCGTAACCGACGACGAAGCATGATAAATGAATACTAAAATAGAAAAGAGACGAGGTTTACCCTCGTCTTTTTTCTGTTTAACTCTTTTCGAGTAATGCTTCATATCATTATTATTATCAGAGTTTAGGAATATATTTTATTTTAATGGGACACCTTTGTAACAAACGTTATGAAATGAGTGGTCTATACATAATGAGCGACTTAGCTCGCTTTGGAGCGAAGTTGTATAGACCACTCATTTCAATATACCGGCCGCTACGTTTTAGGGCCCCATTAAAATAAAATTATAAATGCATCATGATATAATAATGCTATGAAACATTACATACGTTCCTATTGGACAAAATATAAACAATTGTATAAGAAAGGTCTAAAAGGCATTGCTGCTTTTCTTGCCATTGGAGCGATTATTTTCTTTGTATTGGCTACGATAGCGAGTCGTGGGATGGGCGTTATCTTCAACGAGGTTATGGCTCGGCAAACGATGATGCGTGGTTCTGTAACCGTAGAGAGTTTAACTGCAACGCCGTGGGGGACATTATCCTTTACCGATTTGGTGTGGAAGGATCCAGAAGGTCGTGAATTGCTTACCGTTCCAAGTGGTAAGATTCGTGTCAATATGTGGGACGTAGTCACTCGTAACTTTAAGGCATCAGCTATCAATGGCATTGAGCTCAACGATGCTACAATCGTAGTCGATCTAGATGATAATAACCGGCTAGACTTCGTACCTGCATCGCCTGATGTGAATAAGCCTCTCAATGAGGTGGAGCCGCGACCTAAGGTGCCTAAAAAGACTACGCAAGATCGGCAAGAGGAATTAGCCAAGAAGGTTCGTAATTTTAATTGGGACGGTCAACATTTGGACCTTACCATTACACTTAGAAATAATCAGCTAGAAATCTTTCAGAAAAATCGTCACTATGTGATGAAGAATGTAGAGGCTAAAATCCATCTTGATAGTAAGCGCGCTATTCGCGTTGATATGGAAACTGGTAAGTTTGGTGGAACCGCTATTGGTGATGGAATGACACTAAAAGGACGCGTTGATTTAAAGGATGTGTTAAAGCATCGCATGCCTCAGCTAGATTTACAGTTTGATGTGAAAGGTGTAGACCCATCATCCCTTGGTTTTGGCGATAATATTCATGATGCGATGACCTTGTTGACAAAGGTAACTGGTGATTTTAATCGACCGTTGGCTAAAGGCCGTGTAACGATGCCTATTTTACGTATTCCTGCGCTTACCTTTGAAAACGTCGTGGGTGATGTAATATACCAAGATGGCATTTTAAACTTTGAAAATGTTAATGCTAATGTGTACAGTGGCAAATTAGAGGCAAAAGGGGTATACAATTTAGATACAAGAGCCTATACCATTACAGGAGTAGCTAAGGATTTAGATAGTAGTGAGGCCCTTAAAACACCTGAGTTCGTCGTTCCTGTATCGGCTAATTTGAACTTTAAAAGCGAAGGTAAGCCTCGTGATATGGAGGTGTGGGGGAATTTCTGGTCTGGTGAAGGCCATTATATGCTCATTCCAATTAAAAATATTACAGGAAACTTTCATAATAAAGGACGTCATTTATCCTTTAGTGATGTGACAGTTAATACGAATATTACGACTATTTCTACAGATGCGTTGCGTATCGATAATGGGCAGCTCACCATGGGGCCTCTCAACATTACATCACATGGGGGTAGTAATTTTATCCTCTACGACGAATCCTTCGATGAGATCGATGAGAATATGGATCGGATTAAAGAGGGGATGAAGCAAGCTGGTGAAAATAGTAAGCGTGCCTCTGAGTCAGCTAAAGGTATAGATAGCATCAAGGTTCCCGATGATGTAAAAGAATCTGTTGGTGATGTAAAACGCCAAATGGATGAGGTGAAAGATGCTTTTAAAGGTATCAAAATAAAGTGATAAATGAAATATAAATGATATTAACTCTCTTTCATTGTGCATTTATTTAGATGGTTTATAATAAATCTCCGTTATCATAATTTTTGATAAAATACTTTTGTGTTATTTGGAGGTTTTTTATGAAAGCATCAAAACAATTCTCTATCGTTTTGGCCGCAGCTGTACTTGCTTTTGGCGCTGTTACAGTAGCACCACAACAAGCAGACGCTTCTTATGGCTACAAATATACTGATTCCCAACGTCCACCAGTATCTACTCCAACAGGTTATGTTAATCCAGCTATGGGTTCTACAGTAACTGTTACAGATCCTGCACCTACTACAAATAAATTGACTACTCCTAAAGCTAGTACTACTATTGAAAACATTACTGTGACTAATGTTGCACCAAAATACTCTGATTACAATGATATTGCAGCATACTCTCTAGCAGTAGCTGACTATTTCATGGCGAAGATCATGGCTATATATGGTAGTGGTAATACGGCACTTAACCGTTATGGTTTTGGCAGATAATATAGTCATCAAATTTAGTAAAACTAATTTCGAATAATTATATATGCTATATAATAAAAAGGTCCCGTATGGGACCTTTTTATTTGCATAAATTTTTTTATGCGTTGAGAGCTTGCTCAACAATCTCTTAATTTCGGTTATCGATCTAATCCGTTAGCACGTTGGTATTCAGATTTGTCTGTAGATTGAGCTTGATCATCTGTAGTTACAGTATCTTTAGCTAAGGATTTCTTAATTTTAATAAGAGGTTTTTCTGTAGCCTTTGGATCTTCTTTTTTCTTTACATCATTTTGAGATGGTGGCAAGAATGTGTTGAGTTCATTCTTGTGAGATACCTCTGTGTTTGTAGTAGATGCTAATTGTGCACGTTGAGGGGCGATGAAGATTTCATCCTTTGTAATTTTTACATCGTTCAATAATAATTTGAATACTTGTGGTTTTACAAAGATAGTACCATCTACCTTGCGAGCTGCAGGCAAGAAGGATTCGGAAGTATCAAGGTTAATGATTTTTAATTTACCATGACGGACAACTTCTGCAGAATCTGGTTGGATTGCCAGTGTAGCAATGTTCATGTCCACTAATGCTGTTTTAGTAGGCTCATCCCATGCCACCTTATAGCCTAAAGCTTCAGATACTTGGCGTAATGCTACGAGTGGCTGACCATCTACATAGATTACATTTTGTTGACCGTTGATAGGTTCAACCACTTTACCATCTACATTGATATGATGAGCAGTTGTAACAGATGCCGGTTTTTCAAGGTTCATAGCTGGACCTGGATTCTCCATGCCAATAGCCGCTTGTGCAGGTTGTGCCGTGCCAAATGTGAAAGCTAATGCACCTACAGCGATGCTAGATAAAATAAGCTGTTTTAATTTCATAAGTGACCTCCATAAGGTATTATATCGTTCTGAATAAACTAACATTACCAAATGTATATGAATATTTTATTATAATTTTTAATTTTGTACAATCTAAATTAAAGACATGATTTATGGATGAATAAGACGGTTTTATAACTATTGGTAGCTAGTATATAATTGATAGAAAGAAAGGATACTATGATATTATGAAACCTATTAAGTGTTTTAAAAGCTCCTATTCACAGAATCAGGTGTTTTTTGTTGAACAAAGCAATAGATATACAATCATTAATAATGAGAATAAAGGGATTATTGTTTTAGATGATGATTGGAATGAAGTAAAACGAATCTACATAGATGAAGATATCTTACTTCCTGAAATTATTTATGTGGATTTTTCTAGAAATAGATTGGTTCTAGTTTTGGAAGAAACATATTGTTTTATTGACATAGACAATGAGTTTGTTAAGCTTATTCCAATCCCTCAGGAGTTTAAAACAGTTAGATTTAAAGCACTGTATCACTTTACT
>URPT01000047.1 GCA_900549845.1 uncultured Veillonella sp.
TGTTAGAGCATTATTGGTTTCGGCAAGTACGTAGAATGCGATGATTTGTATAATAAAGAATAGTATGTAAGTTTGTGCTCTGCCAAAGTAATCGGAGATAGTAGACCATGCAATGCGGCCTCCACCATTGAATATACCGATGATACCAACTAGCGATGCAGCTGCTGCAGGTGTCATACCAATAGTTTCTTGTGCCATAGGGGATGCTAAGGATAGAAGACCTATACCACAGGTAATATTAATAAAGAAGATCCACCAAAGGGCACCGAATTGCCAAGTTTTCATAGCATCATTGGCTAGCATACCATGGTTATGAACAT
The DNA here is from genome assembly GCA_900549845.1 of uncultured Veillonella sp. Taxonomy (GTDB): domain Bacteria; phylum Bacillota; class Negativicutes; order Veillonellales; family Veillonellaceae; genus Veillonella. Next base: position 321 of record URPT01000047.1, read on the forward strand.
ACATAGTGGATTTATCTTTCGTAGTTCGAGGCGGTTGTTTTGTTTGCGGTGCTTTCAAATAAAGAGAAGAGGCGCCCATAACTAGGAGATAAATTATGCCGAGAATAATGAAATTATTAACTAAGCCTATCTTAGCTACAAGGAATTGCATAAGTGGTCCTGCAATGAGTGAAGCAAATCCAAATCCCATAATAGCTAATCCCGTAGCAAATCCTGGGCGCTTAGGAAAATATTTTACGAGCGTAGATACTGGTGTTATATAACCAATACCTAGTCCGATGCCACCAATGATACCATAGAAGAGATAGAGTAAGGTAAGATTATGAATGCTAAGAGCATAGGCCGTACCAAATAGGCCTGCCACCCAGAACACCATGGAAAGAAGTCCGCTTTTCTTAGGACCTATTTTTTCTGCAAAAGATCCTAAAAAGCCTGCAGATAATCCAAGCATCAAAATAGCTAAGGAGAAGGTCCATGTTGTTTGTGACATAGTAAAGCCCATATCTGCCATGATAGGTCGTGTAAGCACGCTCCACGCGTACACACTACCGATGGATATATGTAGACCAATAGCTGCTAGTGCAATAAGCCAACGATTTCTCATAAGAAAACTCCTTTCATATAGGTGAAATAATTAATGATTTCTCCAACATATTTGCTATGAGAGAACAAAAAAAGACCGTCTGAACAAAATTTTGCCCAGACGGTCGGCTATCACACGATGTGTGCTACTGTGCATGTAGTCAATTCTACTTATCCGTCAGCCCAGTAGGAATATATTATTAATATAGCAAGTGAGGGGATATTTTGTCGGTGATATAACTCACTATCGTATGCACCATAAACATTTATTATTGAAAATAAGGAAAGGAATCCTTCGATTCCTTTCTCTCTTTAGATATGATATAATTTATATCAAAGTGAGGCATAAATGGTTTGGTCGCCAGACTTCGCTTCTAGTAATTTAAAATTGAAGAAACGGTCTGACTTCTATGTCGGGCCTTTTTTCATGCCTTCCTTTACCGCCAATCTCTAGAAGATTAGCAAAGGCTGGACCCATTTAGAGGCCTCAAGTCCAATATAGTGTTGTCAATTATAAAAGTAAATAGATTAGAGGTTCCTAATAGTCACCAAGGTGACCAATAGGAACTTCTTTCGTTTTGTAACTATTATAATGGAATAGATTAATTATGTTACAATACAAATAAGATAATAGTTTTTAGGGAGAGGGAGACTCATATGAAACGTTATATTACATTACTTAGTCTAGGTTTGTGTTTAGCCGTACCGATGCTTTCACAAGCTAGCGATACAAAGACTGTTATGCATGTTACGAATGTACATAATGGTCAATATGATGCGGCATTAGATGCTATTACAGAGACCAAGTTTTATGGACCGTATCAATTCCGAGTATTAAAGGATGCTATCGAAACGCAGGGCGAAACAAAGGATATTGATGGTAGAGCGTTTAGAACCTCTGATGAGGTATTTATGCATGTAAAGGCTAGATCTATCGATAGTACGAGTTCCACGTTAGATGCTGAGGTTAATGAGATTGTTAAAGATAGAACGGTTCCTGAACCTACCGTAAAGATGGTATTGCCTGTTAAGCATGATGTAATAGAGGTCAATAATGATGGCGTGCGTAGTTTACTAACTGAATTTATGTATGGGTGGCCGTTACATAGTAGGACTGATATGGTATTAGTTACTGATTATGAGCAAACTCGTTACTATTATAAGTTGCAGTTTTATAGAGACAAGCTACCAAATGGTGTTCGCATTGAGCAGTTGCGCCAAATGATTATGGATGCGCAGTTTAGTTATAAATAAGTGATATCTAATTAGCACAATATAGTTATAAATAAAAGAGGTTCCTAATGGTCACAGTAGTGACTCATAGGAACCTCTTTTATCGGGCAAGTAATTTATATGAATTTGTTATAGGGGTATATTATTTATAAGTGTTTTTTTTGATTAGTGGTGGTTTTATATGTTTTACAATTGCGATAGATATAGCAATTGTAAAAGCTATCAAAAAGGATTCTTTTGCGAAGCTAATGGCAATAGTTTCTTGTCCCATTAGCATATAATAAATGGATCGATAAAAGCTGAGCCCTGGTAGTAAAGGGAATAAGCTAGTCATTAGGAAAACTATAGCAGGGCATTTCCGTTTAACAGCCAATATTCTTGATGCTATGGCGATGATAAAACCACTGATGAATATGGAGAGCATAACATTAGACTGTAGTGAAGATAATGTTAAGAACAAGAACCATGAGATGAATCCTAATATTGTACAATCGATAAAATGTTGTTTAGCTACACGGAATAAGATTGCAAATGCTGTCGTACCAATACCAGCCATTATACTACGCATAAACATAGAGGTTAAGGAATTAGTATCTAAATTAGAGGTATAAAGAGGAATCATTTGTGTGTTGAAGAGTAGTGATTGTACTACTGCGACCCCTACAGCCATTGAAATACAGGTAAGTAGCGCGCCCATCATAAGGGTTATTCCTGTATTATAGTTATTCTGGCTATACTCTCTAACAGCATTGACGAAAGGAACTCCGGGAACAATGTCAATCATGGCTCCTAGTAATATAACTGATAGGTTGGAGCCTAATTCAAAGTGGATAAAGAGATTACCCAATAAGGCTATTAGAATACTACCTAAAATGGTAATCAATACATCAGAGCTAAGTATGCGTTTGATGGTACACATATAGACGCCTAATATTAAGCCTATAATACCTGCAATTATAGAGTCTGTTATTGAACTACCAATTGCATAGCTAAAGCCCGAAGCTCCTAACGTATAAGCTACTAATCTCCAAAAAAAAGAATAGTCTGACATGGTATCAATTTGATTAAGTTCACTTTCAATCTCCTCAATAGTAATATTTTTTTGTGTGATACGTCGGGAGAGAGCATTAACAGATTCAATTTTACTGAGGTTAATATCGACTTCAGGAACGTTATAAATACGAGTAATTTCAGTTCCATCAGCTTTCTTAGCAGTTGCAAAAATACCTCTATTGGATACGTAGGCTTCTAAATCTTTAAAATTCATAGCTCGTGCTATGTAGTTCATAGTATCCTCTGTACGACTGATTTCGGCGCCACTGCTAAGTAGTATTTTTCCAGCTTTTAGTATAATTTCTAATTCCACACCTGTCATTATTTCCTCGTTATTCATTTTACTTCATTGTTATTTATATTGGACTTTTTGATAGGTCTATCTTTAGAAGATTCAGTTGATTTTGATTCTTCCTGTTGTTCTTGTAGAATATTGATATTTTGATGTATAACTTCTTCGTCTATTGAGAGATGCTCTTCCACATAGTCTTTTAACTCTTGAACTGTTTCCGTATTTGAAAGTATTTCTTTTGCTTCATTATGAATATCTTCTTTAAGAGATTTTGTATCTGCTTGACTAATATCACCTAATGTATGGAATAGTTCACGTTCTTTTTCTGAAAGATTTTTGTGAGGACTATGTTTTTTTAATGATAAATGGAGCATCTTTCTTCGGAAGAGTTTTTCCATAATGATATCTTTACGATCACGGAGCCAGCCATAAATAAGAATAATTAGGAGCAATAGTCCCATATAACCGAGAATTGGGTAGAGGATACTAATCAAATCTTTAAAACCAAAGAAACTACATATATATCCTATGATTACTACAGAAATAATAACAATTCTCATTCTTTTTGTACTGCCGTTGGCAAAACGTCTAGCAATAGAATAAAAAAGAGAGAATGCTGTATTAAAAATAAGTGAAAAGACTGTGATTGCATATATATATGCTAGCCAAGGATGAATTTGATTGGCAATAGCAAGAATCGGCAAATCTGCATCTTTTACGGTATCTAGATTTGCAAAAATAGAGATAGCAGCTATAAAAACAACTAATCCGACTAATAGGCCGCCACGAGTGCCACCTTTTTCAGCAATACCAATACGAACAACAGAACCACCTAAAATAAAGGCCATAGAAACAGCTGTCATAGCACATAGAGAATAATAATTAATGACAGAAAACCATACATTGCTTGTGGCTGGTTTGATTGTGTGGGCTAAAGCCTCTAATGTAGTCCAATCATGACTTTTGCCAATAAAAGAGTAGCCTGTAATGATGAATATCATAACAATCATGATAGGAGTAAAAACACCTAAAACATTAGTTATTTTGTCAAAGTTCATAAATGATACGGTTATGATTAAAAGTGAGCAAATTAATCCACCAACCCAAAAAGGGAATCCAAATTGTTGTTCTAAGTTTGAGCCTGCGCCAGCAATCATAACAAATCCCATAATAAAGCTACCAGAGATTAGTACAAAATCAAGTATTTTTGTAATAATAGGATGGGAAATCTGTGTAAAAACTTCTTCATGATTGTCTGCACGATAGTAGCTCCCCAAAGAAAGCATGATTTTACCAAATGCGGCATTTAATAGACCTAGTAATAGAACACCAATGAGACCTATTTGGCCAAAACTTATAAAATATTGCAGAAGATCTTGTCCACTCGAGAGTCCTGCACCTACAATAACACCTATGTAGGCAAATGCAATTTTCCATGATTGTTGCATTATATTTTCCTCCTTCCAAATACATAACTTAGTATACAAAATAATATTATATCATACTAATGATTCAGTTTATGGAAACCTCACCGCCAATCTCTATAAGATTAGCTAAGACTGGACCCATTTATAGGCCTTAAGTTCAATACACTAACTATTGAATTGACGGCGTGTACATGTGAAAGTACTGCCTCATAAATGTAACATATATCACATTTTTGAGGTGATAGAAATGAGATAGTAAGAATGATAAAAATGCATAGTGTGAAAATTTTATTAAAAGAAAGAAAATAAAAGAAAAACCACAGAAAATAGGAGTTAGAATGTTTTAATTCCCATTTTTCTGTGGTTTAAACTCATAAATCGATTGATTTATATGAATTTGTTATAGGTTGATGACTATAATTTAGAATATTATTTATTTAAGTTTTCTACAATGCCTAGGATATCCTCTGCTTTACGGGCAATATGTGTTACGCCTAATTCTTGGTGGAGAGATTCTTCTCTAAAGCCCCAGGTAACACCAATGCATAGTAGGCCGGAGTTTTCTGCAGTAGCAACGTCAACTTCAGAATCACCTACATAAATAGATTCTTCTGGTGTAGAGCCTAGTTCTTTTAAGGCTTGAAGTACCATGTCTGGAGCAGGTTTACGTTGTAAGCCAGGTCTTTCACCGATGGCAACAGGTAAGCGATCGCCAAAGTATTCTTTGTTGAGAGGCGTTACACCTTCTTGGATTTTATTAGATACGATAGCTAATTTATAGCCTTGGTCACGCAATACATCAAGCATATCTAGAATGCCTGGGTAAGGAGCTGTTGTATCTTTTAAATGCTCACCATAGTAAACTTTGAACTCCTCAATATATGGTTCTAATTCATGATCTGCTACTGTACTAGGCAAGCATTGACGCATCAAGTACGTTACTGCATTACCAAGTGCTGCCTTTACCTCTGCTAGAGACTTTTCAGGGAAGTTATGTGTCTGTAGTACATGATTTACAGCATTCGCTAAATCTGTAGCCGTATCGAGCAATGTGCCGTCGCAATCAAAGACGATGGTTGTATATTTCATGGGGACCTCCGATGTTAAATCAATATGTACTTTATAAGTATATGATAAATATAGAGAAAATCAAGAGAATAGCCGTATTAGTTACTATAATTATGTTACAATAGTAGCAGTAATTATTACAGTGTATAGGAGGTGTAGTATGACTGAAATACAAGCTCTTTTATTGATAAAATCTATTCTTGAGTCCGCGGATATTCACGGTATTGAAAATATTCTAGCCGAGGATTGTGAATATATGTCCACAGGTCGTGGTATTATTGGCCGCAATCGTAATGAAAGTATTGAGTTTTTATCCTCTATGACTGAGTCTATTAAGGCTGATAATGTACCTGTTACGTGCAAGGTGATGCATATTACCGATGTGTACGAGGAGGATGCGTTATTCCATGAGGGCCGTCATGGTTTGACTGTTTCTTATGAAAGCGGCGATAACTATGTGTACATGATTTTCGTAGACGTCAACGATGAGGGCCTTGTAGACCGTATCGTATCTAGTCAGGAAAACTATAGTATTGAGTATGATGACCTTCGTTTTGGCGATGATGAAAGCGAGTATTCTTTTATTTCTGCCCCAACTACTGTGAAAGATTGGATTACAGCCCTCAGTATGTGGCTTGAAACAGCCAATGTTGATGTGGATGATTTTTATCAGTACATCGATGAAGACACACGTGTTGTATTCCAAAAGGGGGATGCTGAATCGATTACTCTTGAAAGTGGCCTTGATGTAGAAGATTACTTTGATCAGCTTATGAACCAACACTTTGATGCGGTACCTCATATCATTCGCGATGAAGAAGATGGCCTTATTTTAACCTATGGTCCTATGAGTGCCATTGCAACTCTCAATGAAGAAGGCGCACTAGCGCTTATTAGTATCTATATTGACACACGCGACGAAGATGAAGCCACTGATGAAGTTGGCTATATCGAAGAAGAACTAACCAAAACAACAACTACTGAAGAAGATTTATTTTAATTAACTCTATCAGTAACATGTACTATACTTAGTCTAAATATATATGGTTAGTGAGATACTACCAGTTAAAAGAATTATGTTTAGTCTAACTACATATGATTAATGAGATACTACCAGTTAAAAGTATTATATTTAGTCTAGAAATGTAAAAAACTACCAGTTAATTTCACGTTGTAGTAGATCGACCTCCTGTTATTGAAGATCGGTTTACAAAACAACATGACTAACTGGTAGTTTTAAATTTAATTAGAAATAATTATTTTTAACTGGTAGTATCTACATTTCATCATGGTCCTTAATGAGACCAGCCTTTTTCTTTTTCCAGTAGGAGTAGTAGAATGGCAAGATTACGATACAGCCACCTAGACCCCATAGTAATTGGTTAGTTTGTGCTTGAGCGAGCATCCAAAGGGATGTGCCAATAGCGATGACTGGGATTAAGTAGCCACCAGGGATGGTGTAGGACCGAGCTTTATCTGCCCATTTGCGACGGAAGATAATAACGGCCAAACATGTTGGTAGGTATTGTGTAAAACGAGATACCGCACTAATAGCTGCTAGTGTTGTAAAGGAACCAGACCATGCGAGTAATACACTAGCAATGGCTGTAACAATAGCTGCTACATATGGTGCATTGTAACGATTGCGTTTGGCTAGAGCACTTGGCAACATACCATCTTCTGCCATGGATGTTGCTACACGAGGTGCATAGTAAGCTTCTGCAAAGTTGATACCACCCATAGAAATCAAGGTACCTATTAATACGATATACATACCAACAGGACCAACGATTGCATTAAACGCATCTTGTACTGGAGCTTTTGTATTTGCTAAGTCAGTACCAAGTACACCAATTGATACAGCAAGGATAGCCATATATAGGACAGATACAAGAAGCATGCACATGATAATCGCACGTGGCAAATTCTTTTTAGGGTTTTTCATATCCTCTGCAGCAATGGCAATAACTTCAAATCCTGTATAGGCAAAGAATAGAAGAACTGCTGCTTGTGCAAATGATCCATCTACATAGGTGTCTTGAGGGAAGACTGGTGTAAAGTTAGCACCATTTATAAAGAAGATACCAATCGCAATAAATAGAGCAAGAGGGACAAGCTTAGAAATGGTAATTAAGTTATTAACGAATTTAGATACGTTAACACCAAAGATGTTTACAATCGTAAGACCTATGATTAAGATACCTGAAATGACATCTTTTGCAAAATCATTACTTAATGCTGGTACTGCAGCACCAAGTGCGGTAGCAAAGCCAACGGCCATCGCCGCCCAGGCAATAACGGTTACAATCCATTTGAGAACGCCTACTTCAAAAGCCCAAAAATCACCTAATGCATGCTTTGCATATAGATAAGGTCCACCATTACGTGTAAATAGGCTGGCCGCTTCAGCAAAGCAAAGGGCGATACAACCTGCAATAACGGCGTCAAATAGTAGGACGCCTAAACTAGCGGAACCAATGATAGAATACGCTTTGTTTGGTAGTAGGAAGATACCAGTCCCTACAATACCATTGATGCCTAGGAGTACAATACTCCAAAAGCCAAATTTTCCTGTTTCTTTCATACTAAAACCTTCCTATTATTTAGTTATATTTTCTCGAGCTGCTGTTACAAAGGCAGCAAATAAACGTTTTGCATTCTCGTCGTTTTCAGACATCATTTCTGGGTGGAACTGGCAGGCTACTAACCAAGGATAGGAAGAATCTTCTAAAGCTTCTACGGTTCCATCCTTAGCTCTTGCTACCACTTGTAATCCTTTACCAACATGTTTTACTGTTTGATGATGGTGAGAATTTGTAATCCATGTAGAACGGCCGATAGCACTAGCCAATTTGGACTCAAACTCAATGTCTACTGTATGAGTTCCAAGAGATGGGGTTTGGTTTTGGGAATGTTTAATCGTACAGTTTTCGTCATACTTCAAATCTTGGTATAAAGACCCGCCACGATATACATTTAAAATTTGAATGCCGCGGCAGATACAAAAGATAGGAATTTGTTTTTCTTCTGCTGCTTTCAGTAAAGCAAAATCGAATTGATCTCGTTCAGGAAATACATCACCTAAACCTTGCAATGGTTCCTCACCATAATTAAGTGGGGATACATCGTGACCGCCAGATAATAATAAGGCATCTAGTTTTGATACCGTTTCGCGAGCAATATCAAGATTTTTAGTAAATGGAATGATAACTGGAATGCCACCAGCTTCTTCGATGGAGCGTGGGTAGTCTTGGTTTACGTATGAACGTAACAAATCTACATAGGCACCGCTGTTATCTCGTAAGATATTGCCAGATACACCAATAAATGGTTTTGTCATAATATCACCTCATATGTGTAAAAAATTGTACAATTAGTATAATTTTAGTATATCAAATATTTGTGAATAAATAATACTACTATTGTAATTAATTATAAAACTTATACGTACTAAAATATGTTAAGAATGATACATTTTCTAAAATTCATATTGCTTTTGTAGGAAAATTATATACATATATGTTTTGTTAAAAACATGGTATGATAGATTACGAATAAACTGTACGGGAGGTTTACTATGGTTTTTCTTACATCCTTACAGAGCATCATACCTATTGTATTGCTAATCTCGCTAGGGTATATACTAAAAGGGCGAGAGATGTTTCATCCTATCTTTAGTGGTAACCTATCTAGATTTATCATGTCTGTTGCGTTACCAGCTGGTGTATTTGTATCGGTATTGCATCATCTACACACATCGGATTTATGGGATTTGCGATATGGGATGCTAGCCGTTACATTAACTTATGTAATAGCATATATCGTAGCGTTCTTTATGATGAAAATGTTGAAAGTTCCTCGTGGACGGCGTGGTATTTTTATCAATATGGTAGTTAATGATAACTGTTTATTTATAGGTTTACCTGTGCAGATAGCACTCTTTGGACCTGAAGCATTACCATATTTCTTGCTCTATTATATTGGGAATACCATATCTGTGTGGCTAGTAGGGGTATTTTTAATTGAATTAGATCCGTTACCGAATCCAGATAAGGGGTTAGGAGATAGTTTTATTAATGGACCTGGAAATAAAGAGAATCAAGGTGGCAGCGAAGGTAATGAAGCGAATTTCGTTAAATCTAAAAAAACTAAATTTGATTGGAAGAAGTTATTGCCACCGCCATTATTAGGGTTCTTTGTAGCATTGATATTCTTATTCTTTGAAATTCCTTTAGCACCCATTTTACATACTACATTGAATTACTTAGGTGATATGGTAACCCCATTATCCTTAATTTATATTGGTATTGTCCTTCATGATGCGGGGCTAAAAAGTATGAGTCTTAACAAAGATTCCATTGGTGGTATTATCGGTCGTTTTGTAATTTCACCGATTATCATGTTCTGTGTCATTATGGGCTTGCAATATGGAGCAGGTATAGTACTAGAGCCAATCGCTATTATTACATTTGTTGTACAATCGGCGGGACCAGTCATTGCAGTACTACCAATCGTAGCTAACGAAGCAAAATCTGATCTGCCCTTTGCTACAGGGCTTGTCATGATTAGTACAATACTATTTGTGGTAGCTATACCAATTATTATGGAAATACTTACGATGATAGGAATAACAGCATAAACAAAAGGTCTGACTGTATAGTCAGACCTTTTTCTTTGCCTATATT
>URPT01000048.1 GCA_900549845.1 uncultured Veillonella sp.
AAATCAAATCCATCTCTTCTTTAGTTCTCGAGTCTTTATGAACATGTTTAGTTATAGTGCATGGTCATTGGCTGAAGCATTTTCTATTTGGCTTACCGCTTGGGTGGATACCTTCATTATTAGTCGTTTTTTAGACGCCTATTATTTGGGGATATACAAAATGCCTATGGCTATTGTAACAACTGTCATGGCCATGGCTACTTCATCTTTAGCACCTGTATTGTTTGCCGCTTTAAGTCGAGTACAACAGGATGAACAGGCATTTTCAAATACATTCTTTACCTTCCAACGCTATATGGCTCTTTTCTTAGTGCCTATAGGAATAGGATTGTTTGTATTCCAAGACTTTGTTGTTGATCTCTTATTGGGACCACAATGGAAGTTAGCAGGTATTGTATTGGGATCTTGGGCCTTGAGTTCCGCTATTATGACAGTAACAGCGAATTTGATTTCTGAAGTATTCCGTGCAAAAGGAGTTCCTAATTTATCATTCTGGACTCAAATATTACATTTAGTTGTATTAATACCGGTCATTTATATTTGTATTCAGTATGACTTTAGTACATTTGTCTATGCTCGCTCAATAGTACGCATGGAAATGTTAATGGTTGCTATGATTTTCTTAGCATTATTTATACATATGAGTGCCCTTCGAGTAATTACTAATATAGGTGTATATCTAATTACTGCATCTATTATTGGTGCTCTTGCATATAGTATTTTACATTTATATGATGCGGTATGGTGGACTATAGCTTGTATGATTTTATGCGTTGTATTGTATGTGGTTATCTTATATCTCATACCATCTGAGCGCACTATTATCACTTCTGGCGTTGATAAATTATTAAGTAAAGTAAGACGCTCATAATTAACAGAACTATGAAAGGAGTACATATGCTTTCAAAAAATGTAGACTTAAACAACACGGTGATCCTAGTAACGGGAGCCGCTGGATTTGTAGGGGCTAATCTTGTTATGTCCCTTTTATCTGAAGCAGAAGGAACTCAAATTATCGGCATAGATTCTGTTAATGATTACTATGACGTGGCTTTAAAGGATTATCGTTTGCAACAAATTGATGAGATGAGCAAAGATAATAAAAATACGTGGATCTTTAAAAAAGGTAATATTGCAGATAAGGCTTTTATTGAAGAAATCTTTTCTACTTATAAACCACGTGTTGTTGTTAACTTAGCAGCACAAGCTGGTGTTCGTTACTCTATTACAAACCCAGATGCTTATATCGAGTCTAATATTATTGGTTTCTACAATATATTAGAGGCTTGTCGTCATTCGTATGATAACGGTGAAAGTGGAGTAGAGCATTTAGTCTATGCATCATCTTCTTCCGTATACGGTGCGAATAAACAAATCCCATACTCTACAGAGCATAAAGTAGATAACCCAGTTTCTCTGTATGCGGCTACTAAAAAATCAAATGAATTATTGGCTTATTCGTATGCCAAGTTATATAACATTCCTAGTACAGGGCTTCGTTTCTTCACTGTGTACGGTCCAGCAGGTCGTCCTGATATGGCATACTTTGGCTTTACTAATACGTTGCGGAACGGTGGCACTATAAAAATCTTTAACTATGGTAACTGTAAACGTGACTTTACCTATATCGATGATATAGTAGAGGGCGTATGTAAGGTCATGTGTGCGGCTCCAGAACGTCGCAACGGTGCCGATGGTTTACCGGTTCCTCCGTATGCTATTTATAATATTGGTAATAGTCATCCTGAAAATTTACTTGATTTTGTGCGTATTCTATCTGAAGAATTAGTTGCTGCGGGCGTATTACCAGAGGATTATAATTTTGAAGAACATAAAGAATTAGTGGCGATGCAACCAGGCGATGTACCTGTTACCTATGCAGATACAAGTGCTCTAGAAGAAGATTTTGGATTCAAGCCAAATACATCTTTACGTGAAGGGTTACGGAAATTTGCTATATGGTATAAAGAGTTTTACATGACGGAGGGCAAATAAATGAAGATTGCGATTGCTGGTACAGGCTATGTAGGCCTTTCAAATGGTGTTTTATTAGCACAACATAATGAAGTGGTGGCCCTCGATATTATCCCTGAAAAGGTTGAAATGCTAAATCGCAAAGAGTCGCCTATTGTAGATGCGGAATTGCAGGAGTATTTAGCTACTAAGAAGTTAAACTTTAAAGCTACATTAGATCCTGTAGAAGCTTTTAAAGGTGCTGAGTATGTTATTATTTCAACGCCTACTAACTACGATCCTCAAAAGAACTTTTTTGATACCTCTTCTGTAGAACAAGTTATTAAAACAGTATTAGATATTAATCCAGATGCTGTTATGATTATTAAGTCCACTGTGCCAGTTGGGTACACCGTTCAAATGCGTAAGGAATTTAATACAGAGAACTTGATATTCTCTCCAGAGTTCTTACGCGAAGGTAAAGCTTTATATGATAATTTACATCCTTCTCGTATTGTGGTAGGGGAAGACTCTGAACGGGCCCGCCTTTTTGGACAACTATTAGCTGATGGTGCTATTAAGGAACATGTACCTCAATTATATACAGACTCTACGGAAGCAGAAGCGATTAAATTATTTGCTAATACGTATTTGGCATTGCGCGTTGCATACTTTAATGAGTTAGATTCTTATGCTGAGGTTCGTGGCCTTAATACAAGCCAAATCATCAATGGCGTTTGTTTAGATCCTCGTATTGGAGACTTCTATAATAATCCATCCTTTGGTTATGGTGGGTATTGTTTGCCAAAAGATACTAAGCAATTATTAGCTAACTATAATGATGTTCCACAAAATTTAATCTCTGCTATTGTGGATGCTAATAGAACTCGTAAAGACCACGTTGCAGATGTTATTATAGGGAAGAATCCAAAAATTGTTGGCATTTATCGCTTGACGATGAAAATGAACTCTGATAATTTTAGAGCGTCTGCAATTCAAGGTGTAATGAAGCGTATCAAGGCAAAGGGGATTGCCGTAGTTGTTTATGAACCGACTCTTGATGCAGAAGATTTCTTTAATTCACCTGTTATTCGCAACTTTGAAGACTTTAAACGTGTTAGTGACGTTATAGTGGCTAATCGTTGGGATAAGAGCTTAGAAGATGTGAAGGATAAAGTTTATACAAGAGATATTTTTGACCGCGATTAAGATAGATATGTATTATGGCGTTTAGGAGAGTAATATGAAACGTTGGATACTATATATTCTATTAGGTCTAATTGTATTTTTTATATGGGATAATTCGATGCAAAATGGCGGATCTTCAGATGGATTTAGCTTGCTCTTTGCAGAGACCTTTGCTCCTATAGTAAATAAGTTAGGCTTTCATGGAAATATATGGACCTTGAATAGGATTGTTCGAAAGTTAGCCCATCTTACAGAGTTTACAATCCTTGGTGGTGTTTTATATACGATTCTACGTCGATATATTACATACGGTACCGTAATAAAGACCATAGGTTTAGGCATGTTGATAGCTAGTCTTGATGAATTTATACAATTGTTTTCACCAGGGCGTAGCTCTCAGATTTCTGATATTTTGATTGATACTGTTGGTGTTGTTATTGGTATTCTAGTAGTGAAGCTAGTTCATTACATCAGGTATAAACGAAGTACATTTAAAAATTAAATTGTTAATAATATACAAATATGTAAAAATACCTCATAATCTTAGCGATTATGAGGTATTTTTAATGAAGATAACATGAAAATATAAAAAATATATTAAATGAACATATTATAATTTATCTATTTTTATATAAAAACCACTGTACAAGCCACTTTTCCCTTGATATAATCATGAATAGAAAATGAAAAATAAATGAGATAAACATGAACTTTATAAAGAGAACGATTTCTGTAAGGGATTATCGTAAGTAGAAGGGAAAGAATATGAATCGCGTGGTTGACTTACATGGTTGCATTTTGCCAGCTGTGTTAGGGCCTCAAGGGCCACAAACAATGGCAGAATCAGTAAAAATGATAAAATCTTTGGCTGAACAAGGTATTACAGATATTTTTAGTACACCTGATGTAACCGTATCTATGGATATGAATACATGGGATGAGATGGAAACAACATTGAATGATGTGAAGCTTGCTGTAGGGGAACAACAAGTGGATGTAACTATTCATGGTGGTGCTCGAGTTTTGCTTTGTGATGAAATGATTGAATATATTGCTTCTCATCGCAATCAATATCTATTGGGAAATAGCCATTTTATGTTAGTGTCCATTCCTGAAAATAGCAAAGTCCATCACATTAATGCATGGTTGCTAGCTTTGCTTAATATGGGGATTGTTCCTATCATTAGTGAAGTAGAGACACATCGTCAATTGTTTACTAAACCAGAGCAATTGTTGGAATGGGTAGATAAAGGGATACTAATTCAATGTAATATGGCTTCCTTTAATCATAGCAATGCTAACTATCATAGAGCTATTGAATTATATCGCAATGGTCTAATTCACTTCTTTGGTACTGGTTACTGTAATGAAAGTGATGTACAAGCACATCAAGGCTACGTAGAAGCTATTTCTAAATTAGATAGTACGTACAAAAAAGATTTGTTGCCGAATATTCATCTCAATGAACGCGATCTTTTAGCTGATCGCACATTCTATCCAGCGGTTCCTTCTAGTTGGGTAGGTCAAAAATCCAATTTCTTGACACGTCTATTTGGTTTTACATTATAATTTATATAGGTTCTTTTATTCATGCTGTATTGGCATGGCTAAAAGAGCCTATTTTTACTTTATATTGTATTTGTTCTTGAAAACAACCACCATATATAGTATACTGAGTTAGCGGTAAAAATAGAGAGTTTAGTCATAATTCTTTACATTTTTACATATAAATTTATAAAAAGTATGGTTTTCCATACTTTTTTCTATGTCTTAACATATATTTCAGCGGTAACAAAATGGGGAGGTTGCCAATATGTTGCAGGTCATTAAACGGGATGGTACAAAGGTACCATTTGATAAGAATAAGATTGCTTTGGCTATAGAAAAAGCTGAGCATAGTAGTACAGGGTTGTACGAAGAGGGGTTGGCACAGCGTATTGCTGATGAAATTGAAGAATATGCTACAAAGCTCCAAAAAGACATGACAATTTATGCTATTGAAGATCAAGTTTATTATAAGTTGATTGAGTATCATAATCCTGCAACGGCACGTGCCTATGAAGGTTACAAAGCTGTTCAAGCTTTTAAACGTCGTCAAAATACTACTGATGATGATGTAATCGGTTTATTAGATCGCAGTAATGTCAGCGTTCTCGATGAAAATTCTAATAAGGATGCTGCCATTGTATCTACACAACGTGATTTAATCGCTGGTGAAGTATCTAAGGATATCGCTCGCCGTAAATTAATTCCTACAGATATTTTAGAAGCCCATGATAGTGGTGCTATCCATTTCCATGATATGGATTACATTATCCAACCTATGTTTAACTGTTGCTTGATCAATTTGGAAGATATGCTAACAAATGGTACGGTTATCAATGGTAAGAAAATTGATACACCTAAATCCTTCCAAGTTGCATGTACAGTAACAACGCAAATTATTGCCCAAGTTGCATCTGGTCAATACGGCGGTCAAAGTATTAATGGTATCGATCGCATTTTGGCGCCATTCGTACGTAAATCTTACGAAAAAATCCTTAACAATGTTATTGAAGAACAAGTTGAGATTTACGGGATGGAACCAAATATGGAAAAAGCCCGTGAAATTGCGTGGAAACGTACGCGTAAAGAGGTTAAGGATGGCATCCAAACTATCCAATATCAAATCAATACATTGATGACTACAAATGGTCAATCTCCATTTGTTACATTGTTCATGTATTTTAAACCTGATTATGAATACGCTAAAGAGGCTGCTCTTATTACAGAAGAGATCTTGCGCCAACGTATTAAGGGTGTAAAAAATGAAGCTGATGTATATATTACGCCAGCATTCCCTAAATTGATTTATGTTCTTGATGAACATAATGTAACACCAGATAGCCCTTACTATTACTTAACTGAATTGGCTGCACAATGTACGGCTAAACGCATGTACCCAGATTACATTTCCGCTAAGAAGATGAAGGAAAACTATGAAGGTAATGTATTTAGCCCAATGGGATGTCGTTCTTTCTTATCTCCTTGGAAGGATGAAAAGGGAAACTATAAGTTTGATGGTCGCTTTAATATGGGCGTTGTAAGTTTGAACTTACCTCAAATTGGCATCTTAGCTCGCGGTAGTGAAGAAAGATTCTTTGAAATTTTAGATAAACGTCTTGAATTAGCTGAAAAAGCATTACTATTACGTTACAACTTATTAAAGGATGTAGTGAGTGATGTATCGCCAATTCATTGGCAACACGGTGCTATTGCGCGCCTAAAAAAAGGAGAAAAAATCGGTCGTTTCCTTACTGGTGGTTATGCAACGATTTCTCTTGGCTACATCGGTATTTATGAAGCAACTCGATTGATTACTGGTGAGTCTAACACAGGTGAAAAAGGTCGTGTATTCGCCATGAAAATTATGGATCGTTTAAATGATGCTATCAATCTATGGCATGATAAACATAATCTTGGCTTTGGTTTATATGGTACACCTGCTGAAAGCTTAACAAATCGATTCTCTTCTCTAGATCGTGCTCGCTTTGGTGTAATTGAAGATATCACCGATAAAGGATATTATACTAATAGCTATCACGTTAATGTTCGTGAAGAAATCAATGTATTTGATAAGTTTAATTTTGAATCTGAATTCCAAAAGAAATCGACTGGCGGTTGTATTTCCTATGCGGAAATTCCGAATATGACTAATAATATCCCAGCTGTTTTGACTATGATTCAATATATTTATGATCATATTTCTTATGCTGAATTCAATACCAAGTCTGACTATTGTCACGAATGTGGTTTTGATGGTGAAATTAAGGTAAACGAGAATAATGAATGGGAATGCCCACGTTGCCACAATACAAACCGCGATAAATTAACTGTAATTCGTCGTACATGTGGTTACCTAGGTGAAAATTTCTGGAATGAAGGGCGTACGAAAGAAATCAAAGATCGTGTAATGCACATTTAAAATTATTAGAATTATAGTTTCTATAAATACATGGTAAAAGCTGTGCTTAAGGCACAGCTTTTACTGCGTTTGTAAGAAATAGAAATATATCTATATGGTGTTAATCAAAGTTGATAATCACTATTATGGAGGTAATTATGAGATATGGGCAAATAAGACAATATGATATTGCCAATGGGGAAGGTATTCGTACATCTATATTCGTAACTGGTTGTACACATTGTTGCTATAACTGTTTTAATGAAGAATACCAGAATTTTAATGCCGGTAAGGAGTGGACTCAATCTGAAACTGATTTAGTTGTATCCTATGTGAAAAGTCCAACATGCTCAGGTTTAACCTTGTTAGGTGGGGAACCGTTCCAAAATGTACAAGGTTTATTGCCGGTGGTGCGGGCAGTTCGTGCGGCGGTACCAGAAAAGAAAATTTGGGCCTATTCAGGTTATACAATAGATGATATCTTAGAAGATGAGTTGAGAAGCGCTTTATTACATGAAATTGATATTCTCGTAGATGGTCGCTTTGTAGATGAACTCAAAGATCCCGCATTGCGATTTAGAGGATCATCTAATCAACGTATTATAGATGTTAAGAAAACATTAGAAATAGGCGAAGTCGTATTAGCAATGGAGTAAGTATGGCATTTGATAAACGTTTAATAGGCCTCATAATTATCGTTGGATTTATAGCGGGATTGGTAGGGGCTTCTTATACACATTTATTACATGGTATTCAGCACTTTGTATATCATTATTCTGCTGCTGATCATATGAGTTTTGGCGCTGCTGTAGCTCGTGTATCTCCAGTAGAGCGATTGATACCACTGATTATTTGCGGTCTTATAGGCGGTGTCGGTTGGGTACTTATTCACCGATATGGTAAAGGTGTTGTAGATATTAAAACGGCTGTATCTGGTAAGATGGATATGAATCCTATTACTACTGTTTTACATGCAACTTTACAAATTATTACAGTAGGTATTGGTTCACCATTAGGTCGAGAAGTCGCACCACGTGAAGCCAGTGCAGGGATTACAACTTTTTTAGTTAAACATTTTGATATAAAACAAGAAGACCGCCAACTATTGATTGCTTGTGCAGCAGGTGCTGGTCTTGCGGCCGTTTATAATTCACCTTTATCGGCAGCGATTTTTACGTTGGAAACATTGCTTCTTACATGGAATATACGCGCTATGAGTGCTGCTCTTATATGCTGTGGATTAGCAACCTTTGTAACGAGACAGGCAGGTGTAGGGGATGTTATTCAATATACAATGGCTCAACCTAGCTTGGGTAGTCATTATGT
Organism: uncultured Veillonella sp.; assembly: GCA_900549845.1. GTDB lineage: Bacteria > Bacillota > Negativicutes > Veillonellales > Veillonellaceae > Veillonella. The sequence goes on from URPT01000048.1 coordinate 8,411, forward strand.
TGAATTCTCCATTGCCTTGGGTGCTATTGTTGCCTTAGGTGTAGTTTTATTTAATATTACACAAAGTAAGTTACCGGCTATTCATCGTAGCAGTCCTGTTATGATCCCCATATCTATCGTAGCCTTTACACTTATTGGTGCGTTAGCTATGTATTTTCCTGAAATACTTGGGAATGGTAAGGCCGGGAACGAATTAACCTTTACCAATGATATTACATGGACTTATGCATTAGGATTATTTGGTTCTAAGTGGGCAGCAGTATTACTCGCATTAGCAGCAGGTGCGTATGGTGGTCGTATTACTCCATCTATGATGTTGGGCAGTACGTTAGCCATAGTATTTGGTACTTTTTGGTCTATTGCCGTGGCTCCTATATCATTGGGGATGACTGCCTTTATCGGTGCCGTAGCATTTTTAGGACTTGCACAAAAAATGCCTATGACCTCATGTGTATTTATGCTTGAGCTTTCAAGATTTTCTGTAGAAATGTTGTTCCCTATAGCGTTGACCATGGGTACAGCACTTATGGTGGAACAAATTATTCAGTCAAAACTAAAGAGCGATAAATAGCAATGGGCTGTAAATAACAATGAGTGGTAGATTGCAATTAATAGTTGTGAGTAACAATCATACTAAGAGTTAATCACAGATTTATAAACTAAAAAATAAAGTGGATAGTTGTGTTATGATATGTACCCATTTTCCTGGACATATATTATTTACTAGTCTAAACATATGGATGCTTCCCTGTATTTTACAGGGGTTATGGTGAAAGCCGAGGTCTTAGAGCCTCGGCTTTTTGCTTTATTAGATATGCGATAGTTATTGTAAATGTAAATGTAAATGTATATGTATATATTGTAATGTGTATGTAGTCTGATATATGTAGTTTAATATGTAGTCTAACATATGTATGGTATACATTTGTCATGTCCGGTCGCGTGAAAAATTATGTAAAAATTAATATTTCATGAATATGGGATGATTTTTGTATATCTTCTTATGGGATGTTTTTTATTTTGTGGAATGTTTATCACTAAATATAATGAAAATTTTATCGTATAAATGCCCGTAAAATGAAGACTCTTTATCTTAATTATTAAATTTATTAATTAAAATATAAAAATGAAGAAAACATGAAAATGATGTTTACAAGATAGAATTTTTTTGATATTGTGTAGCCAAGGGTGAGAGTAAGATGAATAATCATTCAAGAATACAATATTCGGGTCGTAAATCTGAATATTATCGTTGTGTTGGAAGTATAGATGATCACCCGTCTCTATCATTTCTTTTTTTATTTCAAATTATGTTTGCTGTGTGTGGAAATGCAGACGGATGATGTTTTTACCGATAGCTCAGTAGGAAAGGGGTAAGATTGATGAATCGAGTTTTTAAAGTAATTTGGAATCGTACAAAGGGGTGTTACGTAGTCGTAGCGGAAACGGCAAAGAACATGACGAAACGGTCTTCTTTGTCGGTTGTATTTTCTAAAATGGTAGGAGTTACAGCGGTTGCCGTTATGTTGACGGGCGTTATGATTCCGACCGATGCTTTGGGGGCACCGATTAAAAATGGTATCGGCGCACAAGCTGTAAATGACGGTGGTATCGCAATTGGTGATAGCACAAATGCTCAGGGTACTAATTCTATTGCTATCGGTACAGGTGCAAAAGCAGCTGGTGAAAGTACTGTAGGCACGAATATCCCGACAAGTACAGTGGCTATAGGTCAAGGGGCACAAGCTTTGGAAAACGGGGATATCGTTATTGGTCGTTCCGCAAAAAGTATTGCTTCTAAGGAACATGGTAATCCTGGATCCGGTGCTGTTGTTATGGGGGCGGATGCTGCTTCCTACGGTGCTCGTGGTGATGTGGCTATCGGTGCATCTGCGGAAACAAATGTAAAAATTAAGAATGATGGCGGTACTGTTAACCCTAAATATGCGCAAGGTGTAGCTATCGGCAGCACTGCGAAAACTTATGGTACACAGTCTCTTGCTCTCGGTGCAGATACAAGAGCTATCGGTAATTCATCTGTTGCCATCGGCGGTGATGATATCGATCAGGCAAAGCCTGATT
>URPT01000049.1 GCA_900549845.1 uncultured Veillonella sp.
TATCACTAAAAAATTATATGACACATTACTTGGCATTCAACATGGCGAAATTGAAGCTCCTGAAGGCTGGGTAGTTAAAATTTGCTAATCCTTTAGTAGATTATATAATTTAACATGTAAATAGAAATGGCATCTATCATTTGATAGATGCCGTTTTTGTTTGTATTTTATTATTTTAATAAAGTAAGATATTAGCAATAAATCTATTAGTTATAAAGCTATTGGTAAAATAGTAAACTATTAGTTAGATTTTGCTCTACTAGCCACTTTAGCCATGAATTTTTCGTTATTAATAACAAATCGTTCATGGGTTCCTCGCCCAATGATACCAACGCCATCAGATGCTTCGATATCAAAGGTGATTTTACGTCCTTCTACAGCGCTAACTGTAGCTTTAGCCGTTACCGTTGCACCAAGTGGAGTAGGGGCTTCATGAGTAATGGATAGAGCGATACCTACAGTACCTTCACCTTCTTCTAAATATGGTTGTACTGCTACTTGTGCTGCTTCTTCCATTAATGCACACATAGCTGGTGTGGCAAAGACCTCTAAAGAACCAGACTTCATTGTTTTTGCAATATTAGATTCTGTAACTGTTACAGTTGCCGTAGCTGTTTGACCTGCTGATACCATAATATACCTTCTTTCATTAAGAAAATTCTCGTTATAATAGTATTATACATCTTTCTATAATTTTTATGCTAATGTAATGATACATATTTATAGATACTATCAGTTAAAAATAATTACTTTTAACTGGTAGCAGCAGCAGCTTGCATTGTGTTTTTACATCAAAATGTGAATAGCCAAAATAGTATTCGACAAAGCTTATGAAACTCCTGCAAAATAACGGTATTATTCCAAATTACTAGAAATATAATTACAAATTTAAATACAGGTACAAAAAAAGCGCCGTCCGAAGACAGCGCTTAATGTAGTTAAATTATTTACTAATCTTATTTACTAGTTTTGTTTATTAATCTTATTGCCTAGTTTTATTTATTAATCTTATTGACTGGTTTTGTTTATTGACTAGTTTTCTTATTCTAATTCCTTACCTTTAAGTTCAGGGATCAAGAATAGGGTTGCAAGAATATCAAGTACGTAGATAATAGCTAGGAATGCAATTGCTACTTGGTAGGAGTACATAGAGATGATCATGCCTACTACCATTGGGCTAAAGCCGCCTACAGCACGGCCGATGTTAAATAACACATTTTGAGCTGTTGCACGGGCAGTTGTTGGGTAGGCTTCTGCCATCAAGGCACCATAACCACCCATCATACCATTTACAGAGGCCCCTAAAATTGCCCCAGCAAATAGCATAGCCGTTGGATCAGATAGTTGAGAGTAAATCAAAATAGATGCTACAGCACATACTTGGAATAGAATAAATGTAGGTTTACGACCGATTTTATCTGCCAAGCGTCCAAATAGCCAAATACCAACCATCATGCCACATACAGTAACAGCTGTCCATAAACCAGATTTTGTAAGGGAGAAACCTAATTGCTTACTTAAGAAATTAGGTAACCAAATCATAATACCGTAATAACCAAAGTTTTGAACAGATGTTAAAATAGCAACACCAATGGATGTCTTTGTAGTTCTTACATCTTTTACTAATAACTTGAAAGAGTTAGTATGTGAATGTTCCTTAGATTCTTTACTTTGTACAAAGATTTCTGGTTCATGTAGTTTAGCACGGAATACCCAAGCAATTAAAGCTGGAATAATACCAACCATAAACATCCCACGCCACCCAATAATAGGAATGAGTAACGGTGTTAACAAAGCGGCCGCTAATACGCCTAATTGCCAACCAAGGGCAACATAACTTGTTGCTTTTGCACGGTGTTTAGCAGGCCAAGCTTCAGCAGCTAGTGCCATACCAATACCAAATTCACCACCTAAACCAATACCAGCGATTGTACGGTAAATAAGAAGATCCCAATAACCTTGAGCAAAGGCACAAAGACCTGTAAATACGGCAAAAAGTACAATAGTCCAAGTCAATACGCGAACGCGACCAAACTTATCGGACAAGGTACCAAAGATAAAGCCACCTAGTACGGCACCTACCAAGGTCCACGTTACAAGAGAACCGGCTTGACCTGTAGTTAATCCTAAATCTCCAGAAATTAAGGTTAGCATAAAGCCTAAAATCAAGAGATCAAAACCATCCATTGCATAACCAATAGAAGACCCAATGACGGCTTTCCAGCCATATGAATTTACTTCTTTCATAATAGTTCCTTTCGCTACTCACAGGTAACAATTAAAGAGATAGCCCCCACTATACAAATGGCAAACTCCTAGACTTAAGTCTAATGAAAGGCTTTAGTATATGGGGGCTAAATTTATATCTGTTTATTGCAATACATATAAGAGATTAGATTATAACTAAGTAGATACAATAACTCATCATAACCGCATCATCTATATTGATGGATGAGTCATATTAGTCAATTAGTTACGTTCTTTGATTTCAATTTTAATGGAATTGAAGAATTCTTCAAATGGTACGGAACCTAATTCGTCACCACCGTGTTTACGAACGTTAACTGTACCTTCTTCAACCTCTTTATCACCAACAACAAGCATGTAAGGAACTTTTGCCATTTGTGCTTGGCGGATTTTGTAGCCGATTTTTTCGCTACGATCATCCACTTCTACACGTACATAGTCGCGGTGCATTTGTTTTGCCAATTCTTTAGCATATTCAACATGTTTTTCAGAGATAGGCAAGATTTTAACTTGTACAGGAGCCATCCAAGTTGGGAATGCGCCTGCATAGTGCTCAGTTAAGATGCCGATGAAACGTTCCATGGAACCGAAGCATGCACGGTGAATCATGATAGGACGATGTTTTTGACCATCTTCACCAACATATTCAATTTGGAAACGTTCAGGCAAGTTCATATCCAATTGGATAGTACCACATTGCCATGTACGACCTAAGGAGTCTTCGATATGGTAGTCAAGTTTAGGACCATAGAAAGCACCATCGCCAGGGTTGATTACGTAAGGAATACCTTTTGCTTCAATGGCATTGCGCAATGCTTCTGTAGCTGCTTCCCAGATTGCATCATCACCCATTGCATTGTCTGGTTTAGTAGATAATTCTACATGGTATTTCAAGCCGAATTGGCTATAAATACGGTCGAATAATTCGATAACTTTCATCAATTCAGATTGCATTTGATCTGGCAACATGAATACGTGAGCATCGTCTTGTGTGAACGCACGTACACGGAATAAGCCGTGTAAAGCACCGGACAATTCATGACGGTGAACTAAACCAAGTTCAGCATAACGCAATGGGAAGTCACGGTAGGAGTGCATTTCGTTTTGGTAAACCAAGATACCGCCTGGGCAGTTCATAGGTTTAATTGCATATTCTTCATCATCAATAATTGTAGTGTACATATTTTCACGGTAATGGAACCAGTGACCAGATGTTTCCCACAATTGTTTATTTAAGATGATTGGTGTACGAATTTCTTCATAGTCAAATTCATGATGAACTTCACGCCAGAAGTTTTCCAATTCGTTGCGAAGTGCCATACCTTTTGGTAAGAAGAATGGGAAGCCAGGACCTTCTTCTTTGATAACGAACAAGCCTAGTTCTTTACCAAGTTTACGATGGTCGCGTTTAGCGGCTTCTTCAAGCAAGTGAAGGTATGCATCAAGTTCTTCTTTCTTTTCAAATGCTGTACCGTAAATACGTTGCAACATTTTGTTCTTTTCATCGCCGCGCCAGTATGCACCTGCAATGCTTTGTAATTTGAAAGCTTTCACCTTACCAGTGGATGCCACGTGAGGACCTGCACAAAGATCGATGAAGTCGCCTTGCGCGTAGCAAGAGATAACAGCATCTTCAGGAAGATCTTCGATCAATTCTACCTTGTAGTCTTCGTTTTTAGATTTGAAGAACTCGATAGCTTCTTGACGGGACATTACAGATTTAGTGATAGGTAAGTTTTCTTTTACGATACGGCTCATTTCCTTTTCGATTTTGCCCAAATCTTCAGGAGTCAAAGTATGTTCCATATCGATATCATAGTAGAAACCTTTATCGATCGCAGGACCGATAGCCAATTTAGCTTCAGGCCATAAGCGTTTAACCGCTTGAGCCAAGATATGAGAAGCTGTGTGGCGCAATGTATGTTTACCACCATCTTCTTCAAAAGTTAAGAATGCTACTTCAGAACCATCTACAAGTTCTTCACGAAGGTCTGTTAATTCTCCATTTACGTTTGCAGCTAGTACTTTTTTAGCCAAGCTATTAGATAATTGTTTTACTGCTTCCCCAAGAGTAGTGCCAGCAGCGTATTCCTTTGCACTACCATCAGGTAAAATGATTTTTACATCTGCCATTTTTATTTCCTCCAATTATTATCTAGGATAGTCTGGATTTTTGTAATAAAAAAAGACCCTCTATCCCTACCAACAAGGGACGAAGATCATTCGCGGTTCCACCCTAGTTAACTACCTATACGAATATATGTGTATAGTTAATTCACTTCATTAAGCCCGATAACGGTGGCGGCCGTATTTGCCTACTTAGGTTCGACAAATCAGTTTAAAGGGGGTAACTCTGATATATGTGTAAGGCATTTCCAGCATCAGCCTCTCTCTGGTACACAGGGATATGAGAATCATGTCCTTTGCATAACTTTTACTAGATTATAGTATCACAGGGAATTAAAAAATTCAATACGGTTCAATAGTAAATTTCATAAATTCTATAAATTCAACATAACGCCCTTATCTCCTAAAACAAAAAGAAAACGGCCCGTATATCGAGCCGTTTTGTAAGATCTATTAAACTTTGAAGATTTTGTTAGATCTATTAGCGTTTGAAGTTTGTAGACAACATGGCACCAATTACTTTTTCTAATTTGCTATTAGAAAGATCTGGGCCTTTGTAGAGTGTTAAGAGTACATCATTAGAGTTATCTTGTTTAGACACCATCATAACACCGCTACCACGAGCACCATTATCATCGTAATCTTTTGCTACAATAACGAGGTTCAAATAGTGGTCTTTCATGTATGTGTACACTTTGCTTGTACGTGCAGAGGAACCAATCATTTTAGCCATGCTCATGCCACGGTTGAATACGATTGCATTAGCATTATGAGGATTTGCCGCTAATTGTTGTTTTTCATCATCATTTAGAGGCATGAGGTTTACCATGAGGGAATCACCCATTTTACCACGGAACATAGCTGGCATTGTTTCCCGTACGTCTTCAGGAATGCCTGTGTCCGCAGTCAATTTCAACTCTTTAGGAACCGTCATATATAGAACGCCCTTGCTATTACGACCTACCTCTGTTGTGCTGAGGTCTACGGCGCTAAGCATAATAGAGTCTTTAATAGTAGCTACTTGGTTTGCCAATGGCTTTTCAGGAACGCCACGGCTTGCCAATTGTACATCGCCAGACTTAGTTTTCTTCAACGTTTCTACATTCCAGTTAGCCCCTTTTTTGTCTGCATCGCTAGCTTCTGTGAAAGCATTTGCTCCATCTTTTGTACCTACATATACGTAAGTTTGAGCTGGGATAATTGTATCTGGCGCACCCGTTTTATTGAAAGCAGCACCATATACTACATTAGGGATCACAGAGGAGCCAATTTGTAAGTTGTTATTAGTTTGGCTTTCCACATCAAAGTTGATATTGCCAGTGAAGGTCATATCAGGACCATGATTGATGACTACTACATCCCCTGCTTGAGGAATAATAACAGGGCCTACAGGACCTGCCATAGCTACGCCTACCATAGATACACTTAGACAAGCTGTTAATAATGCACGTTTCAAAATAGATTGTTTCATAGATATACTCTCATTTCTCTATAGTGACATAATCAGATAGGCTAGTTAATATTTCAATGGCTAATGGTTTTGTAGATGGTGTACAGCGCAACATGCACCGCCCACTCGTATCTACAGAGGTCATAACACCTAAATATTCATAGCCTTCAATGATGCGATTGATATAGTTTGTATGCTTCGGCTCAAGATGAAAGAACACATACGCCTCTTCCCCAGAGGTCTCTAGATCTGGTACATCGGGAAATGCACCGATAGATTTACTCGGTTCTAATGGTGTACCACGCATAATTACTCCGCTTTAGGTTTGCACTCACGACGCATCATGGAGTACGGTTCAAGTGGTGTATCCATGTAGATACGCACCTTCATTTGCGCATGAGGCGCTACGTCGATTGGATTACCATCTTCGTCTGTCATTTTTTCAATTACAGTTTCCACAAGTTCACCTTTAGGTTGGCAGAATTCTACTTTATCGCCTACCTTGAAGTTATTACGTTGTTCAAGATCAACGTATTTTTCTTCTTCGTTGTAGCCCATAACTAAACCGATGAAGTCATGGCTTTGTGTATTTGTAGATTTACCATAGTTTTGAGCTGTTTCATCAGGACGACCTTCTGCAAAACCATCTGTATATGGACGGTGAGAAATCTTTTCTAATTCTGCAATCCATTCTGGCCGAACATACCAATCTTTACCTTCTTTAAGATATGTATCGATAGCTGTACGATATACCTTTGCTACTGTTGCACAATAGTGAACGGATTTCATACGTCCTTCAATTTTAAGGCTATCAATACCAGCTTCATATAAATCAGGAATGCGGTGAATCAAGCACAAGTCTTTAGAGTTAAAGATATATGTGCCATGCTCATCTTCTTCAATTGGATAATATTCACCAGGTCGGTTGGATTCAACAAGGGAATATTTCCAACGGCAAGATTGAGAACATTGACCGCGGTTCGCATCACGGTTGCCTGTCATATAGTTAGACAATAGACAACGACCAGAGTAAGAAATACACATGGAACCATGTACGAAGGATTCGATTTCAATATCTACATTATCCTTCATTTCTTTAAGGTCTGCCAAGGATACTTCGCGAGCCGCTACTACCCGTGTAGCACCAAGTTCTTTCCACATTTGAACTGTGTGCCAGTTTGTTGTAGAAGCTTGTGTACTTACGTGAAGTTCAAGGCCTGGAGCCACGCGTTTAGCAAGGCTAAAAATACCCATATCGGCTACGATGATTGCATCAACGCCGATGCTTTCAAGGAATTTCAAATAATCCTCTAAACCCTCAAAGTCCTCATTGTGAGGAATGATATTACATGTAACATGGAGTTTTTTACCATGAGCATGTACGAATTCTACAGCTTCCTTTAATTCCTCGTCGGAGAAATTAGAGTTACCTGCGCGCAAGCCAAAACGTTTGCCTGCACAATATACAGCATCCGCACCATAGCGAATCGCCATTTTAAGCTTGTCCATATTACCGGCTGGACAAAGCAATTCCATAAAATGTTCTGCCATTATTTGTTGTGCCCTTTCCACACACTCACACTCATACCATCACCCATTGGATAGATGGTGGTGTTAAACAATTCTTTATTTTCAACATACATTAAGTATTCCTTTAACCGTTTTACGATAGTCTTAAACCGTTTTGGCGGCTCCTTATCGCCCCGTACATAGCCTCTAAAAAGTACATTGTCTGCGAGGATAACGCCTCCTTCTTTCACATGAGGCAAAATGAGTTCTAATTGTTTAAGATATTGCCCTTTGGGACCATCTAAAAATACTAGATCATATTCACCGGTGAGTTCCGTTAAGACTTGAGTCGCATCGCCTTTCAGCAATGTAATTGTATCGGCATAATCAGATTGGTTAATATAATATTTCGCCATTTCGTAACGCACATCATCTAGTTCAATAGATGTAATATGTCCCTCCTCTTCGTCGAGTAGCGGAGCCATCAACAAAGCAGAGTAACCAATGGCGGTGCCCACCTCTAACACAGAGGTGGGCCGGTACAAACCTATTAATTCTTCAAATAGATGAACCTCAGATTCTCGTAGAATCGGTACATCATTAATCATCGCGTAAATACGCTGTTCATTTAAAATATCATTTAATGTCATGAAAGTAGATTCAATCTCCTACATTATTTATTGCTATTACCACTAGGAATTACAAGCGTAGAACGATCCACAGATTCGGCTGGCTTTACTTCAATATGAGGTACTTGTTGTGTACTTGGTACAACATTTTGCATAGATTCTGGAGCAGGTGTTGTAGTTGGCACATAAGAGTTAGAACTAGATGATTGAGTTGCTGGTGCAGATTGAGCTGGTGCTTGTGGAGCTGGTGTTGGTGCTGGAATTTCAGCAGCTGGAACCGTTGTTGGTGTATATTTGTACGTAGGTTCCACATTAACATATTGAGAATCTGCTTCCACCGCTTCTTCAGAGCTGTAATTGTAGTTAGGCTCTGTCGTTGCCACAGCCACATCATAGTTAGGACCAGCTTGTACTGCAGCCTCTGTATTAGAGGATGTAGCCGTATCATTACCATAGATTTTATGAACTTCCGCTAAATGTTCTTCATATGTTTTAGAGAAGTGGTTATGTCCATCTTTATCTGCTACAAAGTATAAATACTCTGTATCTTCAGAATGCAAGACTGCATCTAATGCTTTTTTACCAGGGTTCGCAATTGGTCCTGGTGGCAAGCCTTTAGATACGTATGTATTATACGGGCTTTGTAATTGCGTATCACCAATAGTTACATCTTCTTTTGCATAACCAAGTACATAGGAAATTGTCGCATCAGATTGCAATGGAATACCATGGGCTAACCGTTTTTTAAATACCCCTGCAATTGTTGGACGATCCGCATCAAATAAAGATTCACGTTCAACAATGGATGCCAATGTTACAAAGTCATGAATACTCATGTGTTGAGCTTGAATTTGTTTCTTCACAGCCGGTGTGAGGTAACGATTCATTTCATCAGCCATCATTTGAATCACTTCACGTGGCGTTGCACCTACTGGAATTTCATAAGTACTTGGGAATAAGAAGCCCTCTACCGGATACGTAGCAGGTCTTGTACCTTTCATATATGGATATGGTACAAAGGTCTTTGCTTCTGCTAAGAAATCCTTTGCCTTCATAATTTGATTTTTTTCAAGAACGATAGCTATATCACCAACTGTGTATCCTTCAGGAATTGTAACACGAATAGATTCTACATGACCTTCTTGTAATAAAGAAATGAGTTCTCGCACAGTTACCTTGTTAGGAATTTGATAGTGACCAGTTTGAAGTTTATCATTGGTACCGCTCAAATATAACCAAAGCTTAAATCCTTGTGTGGAACGAATAAGACCTCGTTCATAGAGCATGTCTGCAATTTCAGTACCAGTCTGCCCCTTTTCGATGACAAGTACCTGTGTACCATCATCTTGCGCAAAGGTATTTGGCACTAAATAAATCGCTCCCAAACCACCTGCGATAATTAATACGCCTACAATAATAAGGATTAAAATATATCTTAAGGCTTTTCTCACGATGTTGAGTTCCTTTCTGTAACATAACAGTATTTATCACTTTATTATACCATAAAGTCTATATTTCCCCTACATTTAAGGACATTATCTTATTATCATCCCCAATTATGTTATATATCAATTATAGTCATCTCTTATGCTACTAGTATGAAAGGGAAACATATAGATATAATTCCTCGTCTCTTATAAAGCTTTTATGTATATCAAATAAAAATAGCGCATTGTCCTAAGACAACACGCTAGATTTACGAGGAAGTGACTACTCGCCATCTTCCATTTCTTCATACAATTTTACTAGAGTTTCAAAGTTATCGTCATCTTCATCTAAAGGTACGTATTCTTCTACGCCTTCTTCATTTTTTTCGATGCGAGCCAAGATCATGTATGTGTCATCTTGACCTTCATGGTCAGCCTCTTCATCTTGTACATGTACAAGAACAGCATATTCTTGGCCTTCATGGCTCAAGATAATATCCTCTGTGAAATACTGTTTGTTACCGTTTTCATCTTCGAATTCCAAGTAATACACTTCACCTTCAAAATTTTGGTCAACCATCGGAAACCCTCCTTAAGAAAAATACTTATTTATTAAACTGCAAGCGATCTAAATATCCTTGCAAAATTACAACCGCTGCCATTTTATCAATAACGGACTTACGTTTTTTACGACTCACGTCAGCTGCAATGAGTTGGCGTTCAGCCATAACAGTAGATAACCGCTCATCCCAATATGTAACAGGTAAATCGATGACTTCCTTCATTTTTGCAACGAATTCTTCGGTCTTTTCAGCCCGTTCACCTTTTGTACCATTCATATTTTTCGGCATACCTACTACTAATTCATGTACTTCATATTCAGCAATGAGTTCTTGTAAGCGGTTAAAGTCTTTTTCAAGAGATGTTCTACGAATGGTTTCAATACCTTGTGCAGTCATGAGCAGTGCATCGCTACAGGCAATACC
>URPT01000050.1 GCA_900549845.1 uncultured Veillonella sp.
AACACTAAACCATAAGAAAAATGTCTTTTAATTGTCCGCTAAATGTCCTATACCGCATCAACAAGCACAATACATATAAATATATATTCGCACGCACATGTACAAAAGGGAATATTATGTAAATTGTGGTGAGCAGTACGGTCTTATGACTTTTTCTAAAAAAATAACCTAGACCTAGGGGGGGCTATATTATACACATTCCCCCTCTATGCTTGCCTATGGTTTAGCTTATTAATCACATCATCATGCATTGATTTAGTAACATGAGTGTAAATACTAAGTGTTGTATTAGGGTCATTATGTCCTACACGTTGCATAATTGTTTTAAGTGGTACGCCTAACTCCGCCAACATACTTATATGTGTATGTCTAAATATATGAGTAGTTAAGTGTTTACCCTCAATGTGTACGCCTTTCAATCTCCTATTTAAGAATTGAATATCATAAGGGTTACCACGGCTAGAAGTAAATATATATCCATGATCTATATATCCCTCGAACCATAGCGACCGCCGTTTATTCTCTAACATGATACTATCAAGAATACTAACCGCCCTATCTGACAAAGATACATCACGAACCGAATATATATTTTTAGGTGTTCCCCTCTTAATCTCGCTACTATTCTTATAATCGTATTGAATTGTACCATTAATATTTATAGTGGCGTTTTCTTTGTCATAGTCGCTATATCGTAACGCCAGCAACTCGCCAATGCGTAAACCTGTTAAGCTAATGAACTCAAACAATAAACCTATACGGCTATCAATCTTTGATAACTGCATTAGTGTTTCTTTCAACTCAACCGCATCAAGAAATTTACCTTGCTTTTTAGCTATATCGGAATGGCTAAAAGGCTTTTTCTTTATCTCAATATCTTCAAAATCAATAAGGCTAGGTATTAATTTCTTCCGTTTAGCGTGCTTATATATGGCTTTCATCGTTGTAAATGTAGCCCTTGTATAAGAGTATGAAAGGTTTTCTACATAATAGACCTTATGTAATACATCTTCTAGTGTAACCGCCGTTAAATCGGCTATAGGTAACGCCTTATCAATATATGTGAAAATCTTGTTTACATAAATTGTATGGTTTATATGTGTAGATCGTTTTACAGTCGGTTCAGTATGTTCAAGCCATGATATAGCCACATCATAATAAGTTACTACCTTATTTATATCAATCTCTTTTACCGCCTGTTCGTACTTGCGTTGTAATTCTATTGTTGCCTGCTTGCGTGCATGACTACTATTAGTATTAAAAATTACAGATACTTTTCTTATCTCGCCATTCGGTAATTCAAAGCGTTCACAATACTTATACCGTGTACCCTTTTTACTTTGTCTTTCTTCTATCCACATAGTACCTCTACTATGTACAAAGAATTTATTCCTCTTTCAATTTAGATTTTTCTTGTTTCCATAATTCAAAGGTTTTTACTTCGTGCTTTAACCATTCATAAACTTCACCAGTTATCACACTATTAACAGGGTTATTATTGCGTAATTCCAATAACTTATCTTGAAGTTCCTTTAATACAGGGTTTGACTCATAACTATATGTATCAGAATAAGGCAAAAGACTTTTTTCTTCAAAAGCCATTGTTTCTTCAGTAAATTGCACCTTTTCAATATGTAAATTTAATTCTTTAGGTAGTTGATTATTTATCAATTCTACTAAATCATATTCGCTTTTTTTATCTTCAAATTGATAATCAATAAAATATCTAAATTGATGTGGTATGTCTCTTGATGTTTCTTCAATAACAATAGAGCAAAATCCAAGACTATCATCATAAATATAGCAACTCGCCTTTAATGAATGTTTTCCGCTAATGATTAAAAACGATAATTCAGCATCAAATTTATATACTTTACATGATGTGTAATCATTAAAATAACTTGCTGGCATCATTAGTTCTGTATATTTTGAACTTAATTCAACATTCAAATCAACCACATCGAGATCAGATAGATATAAGAATTCTATAGGTACTTTCCCTAATTCTGCAATTTTCCTTAGTCTTTCAGCGTTTGGTATTACTTTAGCCGACTCCCATTGAGAAACGCTATTCTTAGATGTATCTAATTTTTCGCCAAACTCTGACATAGAAAGACCTAATTGCTTTCTTATTTCCTTTATCCGCCTAGATAAATAAACTCTTTGTACAATATCTTTATTAATATCTTCCATATAATCACCTCTATAAATGATTATATCATAGAGTTAAATAAAGTTAAATGTCATACTTGCGTTAAATAAAGTTAAATGGTAATATGTATTCAAGAGTTAAATAAAGTTAAATGTATTAAGTTAAGAGGTGAATAACTTGAAACAATACCAAACACTAATCGGTTATAGAAAAATGGCTGGTCTCAACCAACGAGATATGAAAGACATCTTAGGAATATCATTAACGATCTATAACGCAAAAGAAAATGGTAAAGTACGTTTTAATCAAGATGATATGAAAACAATTAAGAATGTACTATCTGAAAAACTAAATAAGAAATTAACTATTGATGAGTTATTCTTTTAATTTTTAGAAAGGGTATAATCTATGGAATTAATTACAACACAACACTACGGCGGAAATGCTTTCTCGTTTTATAGTACAAAACGAAAAGATATTTTTATGACAATCAATGAATTAGCTACTGGCTTTGGATATGCAAGCAAAAGCGGTATAGAGAAACTAATACAACGTAACCCACACTTATTAGATAAAGAATATTCATCTATAACAAGTGTACCTATCTCTATTTCTTCCACGGACGATTTGGGGGGTGCAAGAAAGCAAAAAATACAACTAAGAGAAGTTAGGGTGTTTTCAAAGTTAGGAATATTTGAAATTGGGTGTTTATCTCGTACCAAAGTTGCAAAAGCTTTTAGAAAATGGCTTTACAACTACATTGAAAAGTTAGAAAATGCTTTAATTCACGATATAGTAGCCCATACTAAAAGTAAAGATCTACAAAAAATGCTACATGATGCGGTATATGAAAGCCCTACATATATCAATAAAGAAGATAGTAGCAAGGCAAAAGTTATTATGAATATCAATAAGCTACTCATTAAGACCGCATCACAAAGCAGGGTTAAACATAAAGAGGATATGACGGCGGAAGAAATTCAAAAGCTAGAACATTTAGAACACAAAACAATAGCCCTATTAAATGAGGGTAAATGCTATCAAGAAATTAAATTAGCACTATGAAATGACTAACAATGATATATGTTACTAAGGCATTTTATTTTCAATCATATAATTACCTCACCAGCTTTAGTAATATGTCCTAACATTGATACTCACAGATATTCAGTAATAACCACATTAAAAAGTACTACAAATATAGATAATTACTGCATATATCACACTTCAATAATTTTAATTTACATAGCCTAATTCACTCTAAATCGTCTTTTAAATCTTGTTAGGTATAATCTATCAAGGCATCCGCAAAAACGAGCATACAGGCTAAATAAATGAATTTTATTTTTAGAGAAAGGTAAAAATTATATGAATACTGACATTTCCATTCCACGAGCAGGAACTTTTGAACCTATCATGGTACAACCTAAAGACATTGTTGCCATGTTTAGCATTAGTCGGAGTACAGTAACACGGCTTATCAGTAAAATACTACTCGATGATAAATATAAGAGTTGCATTACTCGTCTAAATAGAAACCTCGTACTAATTGATGTACAAATGTTTACTAACTATCTTAAAGAGCAAGACTTGAAAGGACTAAAAGCATAATGGAAAGAGATATTACAATCAAAAAAAATACAGAAAATAAAATCGTTATCGGTCTTAATGACTTTGAACTTGATGCGGTTATCACCTTTGAAACTACATTCAACGAAGATACCTGTACACAAACTACCGAAATTAAATGTTATATAGATCCAACTAATGAGGAGTAATACCATGAACGAACAAATGAAAGCAGTACTAGATAGCACTAAGATTAAATTTGAACTATGTGAAATGGGTAGAGACTATATTGATAAATATAATAACAATCTACTAGATATATATGAATTAGTTGCCCTTGTAACCTTGAAAGCCTTTGAACGAGGTGTATTTGAAATGACGGAAATAAAGGAACACTAATTATGACTACTAAAATAAAAAAAGCCCATGATACGGCTAATATCATAGGCAACTGGAAAGGCTATATCTACGCTAATAGTACTACCTTTCCTCTATCTTAACATACATTTTATTTCTAGTGAATACAAATAGAGGTGATTATATGTCGGTATTATATGAAGATGATGTTATACATGAACAAGCACTAAAGGAATACAATCAAAAAACACAAGCAGGCGAAAATTGTAATTTTACTGTAATACACAATCAAAAGCGAAAAGAGAAAGGGTTACCCCCCATATACGATGATAATGTAGTGGACGATACGCAAGAAAGCCCTACTGAAAAGGAACTCACCAAAGATGATAAACAAGCGTACTTTTGGTGGAAGTTTAAGCATGATTTCTTTGATGATATTGGCATTAAGCGACTATCAAAGCTACCTAAGGGCGATACGTTCATATTACTATACATCAAACTTATTACCCTATCTTTGAAATGTAACGGTTATATATGCTATGAGGGTACTGGAATAGATTTAATCGAAGAATTAAGCCTGCATTTAGATAGAGATATAGAGGAATGTAGGGAATTAATCGAAAAATCAGAAATGTACAATCTAATCACACTAACAGATAATAATGAAACGATCTATATAAACTCTTTTAACACATATACTGGGATCGATGATGCTAAAACAAGAATGAGAAATTCAAGGGAACGCAACAAGCAACAAAAAAGTGCTTTATCCTAGTAACTATCTATATCTTCACTACCTCTACTCATTCTATATGTTACGATATGTAACAAAATGTTACGAAACGTAATGAAAGTGTTACAGAATAAGAATAGAATAGAGTAGAGTAGATTTAGATATAGAGTAAAAAAAGAAAAAGAAAAAATTAAGAATTAGAATTAGAAAAGAGAAGAATAAAAAAAAAGAAAGAGATATAGAGGGAGATTATTAAGAGGGAGTACACTAAATAAGGCGAGTTATAATGCTCGCCTATTTTTTATATCTAATACTATTCAATGATCTATCATAAAAACGATAATTAACACTTGCCAATGTATAATAAAGAACAAACAAGGGTATTATTCATGTTGATTAACAGTATAATAGATACTACTGTTATACAACTACTGGTATACCATATGGCAACCATACGGCAACCAAAGATAAACCACTATACCACCTATCAAGATTTTAATAACAAGAATAAAGTTATGTATCCAATATGGAACCAAAGTGTATCCAAAATGGAACCACTATGTATACAACACTATTAAATAACAAGGCAGGTACTAATGAACGCAACTGACTATAGAGCATACAGAGAAGAGCAAGCACTAAAAAGAGAAATAGAGCGACAAGAAACGCCTAAAAACCCCTCTTATACTTTTCGTTTTACGGACAATATCACAATCAATCATAATACGCCTAAGGCAAGTGAAAATTACCGCATCAGAGCCGTATTATCAAGCTATAAGAAACTTAATAACCAGTACCTAGAGTTACAAGAGATTATCAAGCATTATAACCCTACTGCCAAAATATCAACCTACGGAAGAACTTCAACACATACCAATAAGAAACACGATTTATCAGATGAACTTGTTAAAATCGAAGATACTGGCATCAAATTCGCTAATATTATATTGATGCGGTCATATATCAAAGGGCGTTTACAGAATATAACTGCCCTGCCCTATTCTGATATTAGATACATCATTGATACCTATATAGACGAAATAACAAGCGTTAGCACAACAAAAACAAGCCGTATAATCAAGGAAATACTAAAAAAGTCTATTGAACTGCCTACAGTAGAGCAAGCAAAATTCTATATAAAAGACTAAGTTTTCTATCTCCTACTTCATAGATCAATAACTTAATTTCCTAATATTTCAGATGCCCTAAAAAAGGGCTAATAAAAGTTAAGGTTATCTATAATAAGATAGATGCTGGCAACAATGTTACATAACTGTTACATAACTGTTACATCACTGTTACATGACTGTTACATTGAAACTCCCCTTATAAAAAGTTGACATAAGTTGACATATCCTAATATAGAGGGAAATAAAAACCCCCTAGGAATAAACCTAAGGGGCTTCATATTACGTCACAAACTAATTATATTACTTTAAAACATAAAAGATTCCTACTGACAATAAAAGTAATATTATTGCCACTTGATAGAACCCATATAAATATGGGAGTCGATACCTTATTCTTCCTACAATACAAAAACACTGATTACACGTATCACAAGATTCTGATTTGGAACATGTTGAAAGTATATCTCTACCAATAAGCCTTGCTATTATATGCAACAAAGCTACTACAGCAGTTATTGTACAGACTGATGCAACAATAATCAAAATTAACAAAAGACCTAAACTTTCACTAGTTATCTCTCCAGACAACCCTTTTCCAACCACATATATCTGTCCAAGTAAGCCTACCACAATACTAATAAAAATGCCTAAAATAGTAACCTGGCTAGACTTTAAATTCTCAGCTTCTTTTGTCGCATTTCCAACATTAATCAACAACGTCTCGGATTGACCTGATACATTATCAATACGCTGTTCCGTAGCCGTCAATTTACTATAAATATCTTCAGATTGATCTGCCATATTATCAATACGCTGTTCCGTAGCTGTTAATTTACTATAAATAGCTTCTTCATTATAGCACCAATAAGCTATTCGAGCATATTCTAAAGCTATATGATCGTATAGTTTAAATACTTTTTTCTTGAACTCATGATCAGCTAAATCATCCTCTAAGGAATTTATATAATCATAACACACTTTCATATTAGTATTTAAATTATATAAAGCACTACCTTCTTGAATATCTTTCTTTAATCTGATCATGCACATAAAAATCTCAGAGTATAAATGTCTAAAATCATTTTTGTATATAGATTTTAACCTTCTTAAAGCATCTTCTTTCTCTTCTAATTGATTAAATTTAGTAACATCTTTCTTGCTTAAGCTATTAATAAATTCAGTAAGCTCTTGAACTTGTGAGCTATCATTGATAGTTTGTCCTTTAGAAACAACTTGACTTTTAATTTGCTCTTCAACTTTATCTCTAAATTTTCTAAAAAATAATTGTTCATTCATACTTTATAGCCATAAATTTATTTATTCATATAATTATCCAAAAAATATTGCTTTATATTAGAATTTGGAATAACAGCATTCAAATTAACACTATGCCATGGCGAACCAGTTAAATGAGTTTCATTAACTAACGCTATTGCTGAAACAGGTAATAATTCGTCTAAAACCAAATTTATTACGTGTTTTAATTTCTCTGTTAAATTAACATCCGATTCAAATGGGATAATAATATCATTAGCACCATACATAGAATAAGCATAATAAACATCTTCAACTACAGGTCCATATTTCCATGCAACAATATCATCTTCAAAAGCAGGAACATTATTTAAGGCTAGAGATACACCTTGTACAAAATATAATAGTTTTTGCAACTTTAAATTACTAACAGGGCTTTCTCTATGTAATGCTTCTTGTACAATATATTTAGCAACTTCTAAAGCTTTAACCATGATTATCCCTCCTCAATATATTACATTTATTTTAACAATAATATATCATTCTGTATATCCTATCTTTTCATGTTCCTTTTATATTTCTTTATGACAATTAATATATTTAATAAAAAAGCCCCCTAGGCGTTAACCTAGAGGGCTTTAGAAGTGATTATATGATTTTGAAAACATTATATTTATTGCTTTCCCCTCTATTCTACCACATAAATTTTAGGGGGCAAAAAAGGGGGCAAATTATACTTAACTTATAGACTACTTATGAATATCTAAGAGTATCAAGAATGTAGGTATTATCTAACTTTATATACTCTTTCATATTCTTTGATAGTCATTAAAACTCATAAAAATGAATGGCGGAGAGGGTGGGATTCGAACCCACGGCCCCTTGCGGAGTCACTGGTTTTCAAGACCAGCTCCTTAAACCACTCGGACACCTCTCCATAACGGTATTATTATATCAGATTGGCCCAATAATAAGCAATAACGTAATATCGTACAAGAAAAAAAGCTGGCTCAAAGCCAGCTTTTTCATGTGTATTTGTTATTAAATTAATATTTCAACTATTTACTATTGAATTAAGTATTCACTAATTATCATAAATTAGAATAAATCTTTTTTCCACATACCGATAATGGCAATAATAGAGAATACTAATGCAACACCTATAACCTCATAGAATCCATTCGGATCCTCTTGGAATGGCAATGGCACGTTTGTCCCCCACAAGCTAAATACGATGGTAGGAACTGCCATGGCAATCGTTAGAGTAGCCAACATTTTCATAACCAAGTTAAGGTTATTAGAAATGATGGATGTAAAGGCGTTCATCATGTTCATCAAGATATTAGAGTACATTTCAACCATCTCGATGGCCTGTTTATTTTCGATGATAACGTCCTCTAGTAAGTCCTCATCCTCTTCGTACATCTTGAGAAGATGTTTATAGGAACTATGACCACGCAAGCGCAATAGACGTTCCATAACGGTACCATTCGTGCGCAATGCAGATGTAAAGTATGTCATGGATTTCTGTAATTCCAACAATTGGAAGAAGTCTTTATTCTTTGTAGTATGACGCAATTGGACTTCAATATCGTCAGTACGACGGTTGATTTGTTGCAAGTAACGCAAGAACATAGTTGCTGTGCGATACAAGATTTGGAACAAGAAACGCGTCTTTTTGTATGTATAGAACGTAGAAATCTGATTAGAAATGAATGGATACAACACTTCAGATTCTTCTAAGCAGATGGTAATGAAGAAGTCTGGCGTTAAGAAAATACCAAGCGGTACTGTATCATACATATCGTTACCGCGGATAACCGGAATATTGATAACAATAAAGATGTAGTTATCCTCTAACTCCACGTGAGAACGTTCTTCCATATCGAGAGCGGTCTTTAAAACGTCCGTTGGGATTTCCGTCAAAATATTGATAAGGGATAACTCATCGGGGTCTGGGTTCACCAAATTTACCCAAGAACCTTTTGTGGCATCTGATACAGTGCTATCGGAAACTAACTCTTCTTCTATATGTTTATACACCGTAATCATGCTATCCCTCCTTCCAACGAACTTATAGTAATCATCTAATAAATTATATACTATTTTATAGCTATTATTCAATTCAATTGTGAAAGTTTTGTGTATCTAGAACATACATATACAGTTTTATGTCTATTTATGATGTACAAATGTATATAGTAAAAGTATCGTAAATGTTTAATCCACACAATAAAATAACCTCTAAGTTAGTCAGTTACTAACCTAGAGGTTATTTATATCAACCCTAATCATTCAGATCAGGAGAATGTAATTTATTTCGTTCCTCTACAGAGATATAAACTCTGCTTTCACTTAATTGCGGCGCAAGATACGAACAGAGTTCAAGATACAAAGGATGGATACGCCAGTATCACCAAATACTGCCCACCACATGGATGCATAGCCCATGAGGCCAAGCGCCATGATAAGGATTTTAACAGCAATAGCGAATACAACGTTTTGCCATGCTACACGCAATGTCGCTTTGGACAAGTCAAGGATATGTGCAATAGCAGTCAAAGATGGACGCATGAACACAACATCTGCTGCCTCGATAGCCGCATCAGCACCACTACCCATCGCGCCACCTACATCAGCACCTGCAAGTACTGGAGCATCGTTGATGCCATCCCCTACGAACATAGTTGGACCATATTCAGAGCGAATATCTTGTACAACGGACAATTTATCTTGAGGCAACAATTGAGCGCGAACAGCACTTACACCAGTTTCTTTAGCGATGTAATTCGCACTTGCTTCAGCATCACCTGTAAGCATAACAGTTTTAATATCTTGACCATTAAGATTAGCAATCGCTTCAGCAGAGTCTGGGCGAGCTTCATCGGCGATGATGATACGACCTAAGTATGTATTACCTTCTGCCACAAGAACTTCTGTGCCATATTCAGCAGCCTCTGTTGGATAGCCTTGCACATTATAGCGTTCCATAAGGCGACGGTTACCAACAAGTACTTGTTGACCATCTGCCATACCTACCATGCCTTCGCCAGCTAATTCCTGAACGAAATCGGAAGGTTCCACTG
>URPT01000051.1 GCA_900549845.1 uncultured Veillonella sp.
ATATATCAGAGTTAAGCTCATCTGTACCAACAACAGCTAACTTAAGTTCTTACATAAAAATAGTAGAAGAAAAGTCTACTTTAAGAAAGTTAATAAAAGCATCTACATCAATTATAGAAGAAAGCTATAATAGTGGTGGAGATGTAGAAAAGGTAATAGATTTAGCACAAAAAAAGGTTTTTGATATAGCTGAAAAGAAGGATTCTAAGGAATATGAAGCTCTTTCTGATGTTCTTGAAAGAGGATTTTTAGAAATCGAAAGATTATTCAATAATAGAGGAGCCATAACAGGGGTTGGATCAGGAATAAAGGACTTAGATGCTAAAACATCTGGATTTCAAAAAGGTGATATGGTATTAATTGCAGCAAGGCCTTCTATGGGTAAAACAACCTTTTCTTTAAATATTGCAGAAAATGCAGCATTAAAAGAAGGAAAAAGTGTAGTTATATTTTCACTAGAAATGTCTAAGGAGCAATTGGCTTATAAATTATTATGTTCGCAAGCAAATGTTGATATGTTAAAACTTAGAACAGGTAACTTAGAAGATGATGATTGGGAAAGAATAGCAAGAGCAACAGGCCCTTTAGCTAATGCTAAGATATATATTGATGATACTGCTGGTATAAGTGTTATGGATATGAGATCTAAGTGTAGAAAAATAAAAATGGAGCATGGAATTGATATGATTCTTATTGATTACTTGCAACTTATGTCTGGTAGTGCAGGAAGTGATAATAGACAACAAGAAGTATCTGAAATTTCAAGATCTATTAAAGCATTAGCAAAGGAAATGGAATGTCCTGTAATAGCATTATCACAGTTATCACGTGCACCAGAGCAAAGAGCAGACCATAGACCAATGTTATCTGATTTAAGAGAATCTGGATCAATAGAGCAAGATGCCGATGTTGTTATGTTTTTATATAGAGATGAATATTATAATAAAGAAACAGAAGAAAACCATTTGCATGGTGAAATAGTAGCATATGGCTTACTTATTTTGTTAACCGTTGACCAACAAATGGATGAATTACAACGGTGGTTGCCAATATACCGCGAATTAGGTTGGCCTACTAAACTTTCACAGTTAGGTCTTACTGCATCGCATATTCCTCAAATTGTTGAAAAGGCTACATCTGTTCATGATATTGATGTATCTCCGTACAAAATTACTGCAGATATGTTGACTAAGGCTATTCAATATATGGAATCTCTTGATTAATATAATTTGTAACCGTTTGTGTATGTTATGTGATGAGGTTATAAATGCGAAAAATTGTAAAGGGTGGCTTATATCGTCATTTTAAAGGCATGTACTATTATGTGTTAGATGTTGCAACTCATTCGGAAACGAGTGAACAGTTCGTAGTGTATCAAAAATTATATGATCAACGTGACTTATATGTACGACCACTAGATATGTTTTTGAGTGATGTGGATCAAGAAAAATATCCTGATGTAGAACAAAAAGAACGGTTTAAGCTAATGAGCGGACGTGATTAGGAGGGCCTGTGGAACAGAAGTTTTTCTTTTTCGATATCGATAATACATTAGCTGTATGGCCAGAAGGTAAAATCCCTGACAGTGCTCAATATAGCTTAGATGAATTAAAACGCCGTGGCCATCGGGTAGCACTAGCGACAGGCCGTATCCAAGTAGATGCAAAGCGCTTTGCGGAACAAGCGGGGCTTACAGATTTTGTAGCAGATGGCGGTCATAGTGTGACCGTTAATAATGAATTAGTATCCATGATTGGTATGGATCGTGATGCGTGTATTAAGTACTTGGAGTATTTAGAATCTCACAATATTCCTTGGGCTGTAACAGATAGGAATAAATTAGGACGTATTACACCGTATAAAGAAATTTTAGAGTGGCATCCGAATTGGGATGTATTTAAAACGACAGTAGACCCTAATTTTGACTTTCATAGTGTAGAAGAATTTTACAAGATTTATGTATTCTTTAAAGAAGGGGAAGAAGAGGAGAAAGAAATTGAGCATATGACACATAAGCTCATCCGTTATGGTGATGGCTGTGTTTTGTATGAACCAATGGAAAAAGCCTTGGGCATTCGTAATATGCTGGATTATTTTGGCATGAAGCCTAATCAAGCTGTTGTCTTTGGCGATGGGTATAACGATTTATCCATGTTTAGACCGGAATGGCTTAACATTGCCATGGGAAATGCACGCCCTGAATTAAAAGAAAAAGCCGATTATATCACTACTGACTGTGATAAGGATGGCATCTATAATGCGTGCAAGCATTTCAAGTGGATTGATTGAGTTCTAATGTCCTCATTGTAGACTAAAAAAACGGAACAATTTGATGGTAAATAATGACTGATATATAACTGAAAGTATAAGGTTATATAAATTGGTAAATTTAATAATTATTTAAACCAAATTTTCTCTAAAACATGATATACTAAAAAAGAGCCGCTCACGGGTTGAGCGGCTTTTCTATGTGAATTTTACATACATGTTAGTATAAACAATATATTGGGGGAACTATGAACTGGAAACGCTTGGCTTTATGCGCAATGTTGGGGATTACAATGCTTGGTACAGCAGCTTGTGGTACAAAAAGTGGGGAGCAACCACAAGGTAATACTGTAAAGGCAGAATCTGTAACCATGCCTAATTTCTCTAATGCGCCAATTGCTGATGAGTATGCTATTTTTGATACAAATTATGGTCAATTCAAAGTTCGTTTGCTAGGATCTAAAGCGCCTATTACGGTAAAAAACTTTGATTACTTAGTGAAAAAAGGTTTCTATAATGGTGTTACATTCCACCGCGTTATTGAAGGCTTTATGATTCAAGGTGGGGATCCAGATGGTACAGGTGCTGGTGGCCCTGGTTATACCATTCCTGATGAGTTCTCCAACGATTTACACTTCAATAAAATGGGCGTCCTTGCTATGGCGAACCGTGGTCCTAATACAGGTGGTTCTCAATTCTTCATTACCTTGGGCCCTACAGACTGGTTAGACAATAAACACACTATCTTTGGTACTGTAGTACAAGGTATGGATGTAGTTGAAAAAATCGGTAAAGTTAAAACTGGTCGTAATGATAAACCAGTAGAACCAGTCATCATCAATACTATTACATTAGAACCGATTACTGACGATGCAAAAAATGGCAAATAAAGATGCTAAGTCTGAAGAGCGACACTATGTGTATTTAGTGCGTTGTGCAGATGATTCTTTGTATTGTGGGTGGACTACCGATCTTGAGCGCCGTATGGAGGCTCATAATGGCCATGTTTCAGGCGGTGCGAAGTATACGAGGGGGCGACGTCCTGTTACATTGGTATATTCTGAAAGCTTTCACAATAAACAGGACGCACAACGTAGAGAATATGCCATAAAACAGATGACAAAGACTAAGAAATTGCAACTCATTGAGGGTGCAAAATAGTCCTTGATTATGGTATAATATGATGATTAATTACTGCCATGGAGGTTACGAAATGAAGCGGGTTCTAGTGTCCGTAAAAAGTGTACAACGAGATATGGACGGCAAGGATACCGTAGTGGAGCTGATTTCCCCTGGTACGTCACATAAAAAGGGTAATACACAATATGTGCGTTACGAAGAATCTAGTGTGACGGGCATGGATGGGGTTAAGACGACCATTAAAATCCATGATGATTCAATTGTGCTGCTTCGTACAGGAGCGGTCAATATGCGTCATCAATACATCCGTGGTGAAGAGCGCGAGTCCGTGTATGAAACGCCGTATGGCGATTTACACATGGCCGTAAAAACTCATGAATTAACAGTAGACTTTCACGAAGGCGTAGGTCATGTTCATTTAGGATATGATATTTCCGTCGAAGGTGAATGGCAATTTTATAATCAGTTAGATATAGACGTGCGGGAGGATACAGAGCATGGACATGAAGGAAATCCTGAAATCGGGGATTGAACAGGCATTACAAGATACGATTAACAGTGGTGGCTTACCAGCTGGTGAATATCCAGAAATCGTTCTCGAAGTGCCACCTCAAAAAGAATTCGGTGATTTTTCTACAAACATTGCAATGCAATCCGCTCGTGTAGCTCGTCAAAATCCTCGTGCTATTGCTGAGGCTTTGATTAGCCATATGAATTTTGACTGGCTTGAACGCGCTGAGGTTGCTGGTGCAGGTTTCATCAATTTCTTCTTGAAATCTGATATGGTATACGATACGTTGAAAGCCATTTTAAATGCTGGTGATCAATATGGTGTACAACCATTGCGTGCGCGCGATACGATTCAAGTTGAATACGTAAGTGCAAACCCTACAGGTCCTTTGCACGTAGGTCATGGTCGTGGTGCTGCGTACGGTAGTGCTCTTGTTAACTTGTTGCGTGCAGCAGGTTACAATGTACAATCTGAGTACTACATCAATGATGCGGGTAACCAAATTGATAACATGGCGATCTCCATTGAGTACCGTTTCCAAGAGTTACAAGGTGCAACATTAGTGTTCCCACCTAAGCGCAATGAAGACGGTTCCATGCCTGACTTCGATATTCCAGAAGGGGCTCTCGTGTTCCCTGAAAATGGTTACCGTGGTCCAGATATCATCGAAACGGCTAAAGCCATTGCTGAACGGGAAGGCTTCGATAAATTAAATGCTATGAACGAAGCTAATCGTGTAGCATTATTTAAAGAAGAGGGCTTAAAAGAAAAATTAGCTCGCTTAGAGGAAACATTAAGCAATTTCCGTGTTACTTTTGATAATTGGTTCTCTGAACGTACTGTTCATGAAACTGATGAAATTCATCACTCCGTAGAGGCTTTAAAGGCTCTTGGTAAAGTGTATGAAAAAGACGGTGCATTGTGGTTGAAATCTACTGACTATGGCGATGATAAAGATCGCGTAGTTATTCGTGATAATGGAGTTCCTACATATTTAGCGGCAGATATTGCATACCACCGTAATAAATATGATCGTGGCTTCAAAGAAATGATTGATATTTGGGGCGCTGACCATCATGGTTATGTATGCCGTGTAAAAGCTGCTATGGCTGCTTTTGGTTATGACCCAGATAAACTAACAGTATTATTGTTACAAATGGTAGCATTGTTCCGTGATGGACAACTCGTTAAATTGTCTAAACGTAGCGGCGACAGCGTTACATTAGATGAATTGATTGAAGAGGTTGGCGTAGATGCATCTCGTTACTTCTTCTTGATGCGTTCATTGGATAGCCAACTTGATTTTGATATTAACTTGGCTAAATCTCGTAGCAATGATAACCCAGTGTATTATATCCAATATGCTCATGCTCGTATTCACAGCATTTACAACCAAGTGCGTGAAGCTGGCATTGCATTTGGCGATTATAGTGAAACTGATTTCACAACGCTTACAAGCGAAATGGAATTAGAATTGATTAAAAAACTAGCTGAATATCCAGAAGAGGTAGTTCAATCTGCCGAACATCGTGCACCACATCGTATTGCTCGTTACTTATTCGATTTGGCAAGCATGTTCCATTCCTTCTACCGTCAAGGTCGTATCATTGGCGTAGATCCAGCGTTGCAACAAGCTCGTCTAGGATTAATCACAGCGATTGCCCTCGTACTTCGTCAAGGCTTGGGTATTTTAGGTATTTCCGCTCCGGAAAAAATGTAATAGGTGGGAGGCATCATGGCAACTAAGTATATTTTCGTAACTGGCGGCGTTGTTTCTTCTCTTGGTAAAGGGATCACAGCAGCATCCTTGGGTCGCTTGCTTAAAAACCGCGGTTTCAATGTAACGATTCAAAAATTTGACCCATACATTAATATTGACCCTGGTACGATGAGCCCTTACCAACATGGTGAAGTATTCGTAACAGATGACGGCGCTGAAACTGACCTTGATTTGGGCCACTATGAACGCTTCATCGATATTAACCTTAGCAAACGTTCCAACATTACAGCGGGTAAAGTATATTGGTCTGTAATCAACAAAGAACGTAAAGGTGATTACTTGGGCAGCACTGTACAAGTAATTCCACATATTACAAATGAAATTAAACAAAACGTATACCGCGTAGGTAAAGAGGATAACGCTGATGTAGTTATCACTGAAATCGGTGGTACAGTAGGCGATATTGAAAGCTTGCCATTCATGGAAGCTATCCGCCAAGTGAAAAAAGAAGTAGGTCGTAATGACGTACTTTACATTCACGTAACATTGGTACCTTACATCAATGCAGCCGGCGAGTTGAAAACTAAACCTACACAACACAGCGTAAAAGAATTGCGCAGTATCGGTATTCAACCAGATATCTTGGTATGCCGTAGCGAAAAACATATTTCTGATGAAATGAAAGAAAAACTTGCTTTGTTCTGCGACGTAGAACCAGAAGCAGTTATTGAAAACCAAACTTGCAGCTCCATCTATGAAGTACCATTGATGATGCAAGATCAAGGTCTTGATGATATTGTTATCAAAAAATTAGGCCTTGAAGAACGCCCTTGCGATATGACTGAATGGAAAGAAATGGTTCATAAAATCTTGAACCCAAGCAAAGACATTACAGTTGCTATCGTTGGTAAATATGTAGCATTGCATGATGCTTACTTATCTGTAGTGGAAGCACTAGATCATGCAGGTATCGCTACAGGTACTAAAGTTAACCTTCGTTGGATTGACTCTGAAGAACTTGATGATACATCTGTAGATCCTAAAGAAGTGTATGAAGGTGTTGATGGTATCGTCGTACCTGGCGGTTTTGGCTCTCGTGGTGTAGAAGGTAAAATCCGCACAATCCAATACGCTCGTGAAAACAATGTTCCATTCCTCGGTCTATGCCTTGGCATGCAATCTGCAGTAATGGAATTTGCTCGCAATGTATGTGGCATGGAAGGCGCTACATCTAGCGAATTCGACGAAAATGCTAAATACAAAGTAATCGACTTGATGAGTGATCAAGTCGATGTAGATAAAAAAGGCGGTACAATGCGTCTTGGTATCTATCCTTGCAAAGTAGAAGCAGGCACAAAAACTCATGAAGCCTATGGTGAAGATTTGATTTATGAACGTCATCGTCATCGCTATGAATTTAACAATGAATACCGTCAACAATTGACTGATGCGGGTCTTGTTATTTCTGGTACATCTCCAGATGGTCGTCTTGTGGAAAGTATTGAAGTGAAGAACCATCCGTTCTTCGTTGGTACTCAAGCTCATCCAGAACTTAAATCCCGTCCAAACAATGCACATCCATTATTCCGTGGCTTTGTAGATGCGATTTTGGAACTTAAAAAATAGAGAATAGAGAATAGAAATGGGATCCATTTTATCTATTATAGGTATCTTTATATTAGCTGCACTTAAATTAGAGCAGTTCGTATATGGTAAATCAGGTAAAGAACAGTCTACGACGGGGCATATAGCACGACGAGGTGTTGCTAACCTAGCGGGACTAATAGCCTTTGATCATGCTATAAGCAGTAAATCTGTTGTAGTAAAGAAAAAGAAGAAAGATG
The DNA here is from genome assembly GCA_900549845.1 of uncultured Veillonella sp. Classification (GTDB taxonomy): domain Bacteria; phylum Bacillota; class Negativicutes; order Veillonellales; family Veillonellaceae; genus Veillonella. The sequence continues at coordinate 7,484 of URPT01000051.1, forward strand.
CTCAGAAATGAGCATCTTTCTTCTTTTTTTGTATATCAAAAAAACTTGGAAAATATATCGATAAATTTAAAAATAACACTTGCAATCTTGAATGATATTTGTTATTATATAGACAAAGATAGATATAGATTTGGTGATAAGTACACCGATAATAATATAACTGTTACATTTGAACTCAATGAAGGAGGACATAACATGTCTATTATTGGTAAAAAACTTCCTGAATTTACTCTAGATGCTTTCAAAAAACCTGAATTAGTAAAAGTTAGTACTGCAGATGTATTGGGCAAATGGTCCATCTTCGTATTCTATCCAGCAGACTTCACATTCGTTTGCCCTACAGAATTAGAAGACGTACAAAACTCTTATGCAGAGTTGAAAGAACTAGGTTGCGAAGTTTACTCCGTATCTTGTGACTCTGAATTCGTTCACAAAGCATGGTCCGATGCTTCTCCAAGCATTAATAAAATCGAGTACTACATGTTAGCGGATAAAAAACATGAATTAGCTGACTTCTTCGATGTATTCCAAGAAGAATCCGCTATGGCTTACCGTGGTACATTCGTAGTAGATCCTGAAGGTTTCGTTCGCACAGCTGAAATCCATGACATGGGTATCGGCCGTTCTGCTGAAGAATTGGTTCGTAAAGTACAAGCGGCTCAATTCGTAGCAAAACACGGTGACCAAGTGTGCCCTGCACGTTGGAAACCAGGTAAAGACACATTGAAACCAGGTCTTGATCTCGTAGGTAAAATCTAATTTAGAAACTAACCTAAAACGCTAGAATAATCTAGACAACTCCTCAAATGACAAAACGGGCGCGCATCGTTTTCCTGACGATACGGTAAGTCCCAATACCAGATGAACCCTCTCCAATTCATCATGGTAAACCTCATATAACAAACTACAAACTATACGCAAAAGGACTGGCCTTCGGGCTGGTCCTTTTGTGTTATATACCTATTTTTATATACTTAGAATTGTGTATTGATTTTAATCTATTTAGAGGTAATAGATTAGAAAAAGCTTTGCTAGAAATAAAGTAAAATATCGTATAAACCTTATATCTTGAAGGTTTTTTAATATCCCTTTATGAAAGTAGGAAATAAGTTCTTGCATTTTTGAATTTAGTAGTCTATAATGAAATTAATTCCTAGTGATACACAAGGTTTTATAAATAGAGTAGGATAAGTGCTTTATAGCATGGGGTGTGTTAGCACTAACTTTTACAAAGAGAGGCAAGATATATGAGGATTTCCACAAAAGGTCGCTATGCATTGATGGTTCTCATCGATTTAGCAGAGCAGGGTCAAGATAAACCGGTTTCCTTGCGATCCGTTGCAGAACGACAAGGTATATCTGAGAAATACCTTGAGGGGATTGTGGCTCGTTTGGGTGCCGCTAACCTAGTGGATAGTATTCGTGGCAAATACGGAGGCTATCGCTTATCTAAAAGCCCTAAAGAGTATACTATTATTGAAATTTTGCTCGCCACGGAAGAGTCCATGGCTATCATCTCTACTCTTGATGAAGGGGTGAGTACTGATACAGTAATCAACGAACGTACTGTTGGTTTCTGGGCAGGATTACAAAACTATATTCATGATTATTTAGAAAACGTAACTCTTCAAGATGTAATTGATGGAACTTACGCTAAGCTTGATACAAAATATGACAATTGGGATGGTTCTATTTAATAAGGAGTGACTATTATGTCTAATATTGCAAAATCTTTCGTTGAATTAATTGGTAAAACACCTTTATTGGCAGCTACACGTTTTGGTAAAAAATACGGTGCAGACGCTAATATCTTCGCTAAATTGGAATACTTCAATCCAGGCGGCTCTGTAAAAGACCGTATCGCTGCTGCTATCATTCAAGCGGCTGTTGAATCTGGTGAATTACAACCAGGTGGTACAATCGTAGAAGCAACATCCGGTAACACTGGTATCGGCTTGTCCGCTGTTGGTGCTGCTCTTGGTTATAAAGTAGTTATCGTAATGCCAGAAACAATGTCCATCGAACGTCGCAAATTGATGCTCGGTTATGGTGCTCAACTTGTATTGACTGATGGTTCCCTTGGTATGAAAGGTGCCATTGCAAAAGCTAAAGAAATCGTAACAGCTACTGCTGGTGCCATCGAAGCAGGCCAATTCGTAAACCAAGCAAACCCAGCAATCCATTACAAAACAACTGGTCCTGAAATCTGGCAAGATACTGATGGTACAGTAGACATCTATGTAGCTGGTGTTGGTACAGGTGGTACTTTGACTGGTGCAGGTCGTTATTTAAAAGAACAAAACCCTGGCGTAAAAGTTGTAGCTGTTGAACCAACTGATTCCCCAGTATTGTCCAATGGTAAACCAGGCCCTCATAAAATCCAAGGCTTAGGCGCTGGCTTTATTCCAGATACTTTAGATACTTCCATCTATGATGAAGTAATCCAAGTAACTAATGATGATGCATTTGCTACATCTCAAGCATTTGGTCATACAGAAGGTATCCTAGTTGGTATCTCCTCTGGTGCTGCTCTTTGGGCTGCTCAAGAATTGGCTAAACGCCCTGAAAATAAAGGTAAAAACATTGTAGTAATTCTTCCTGATACAGGCGAACGCTACTTATCTACAGCATTGTTCCCTGAAGTTTAATCGCCTATCATGGTGAAAGCATAATAATTGCTTTTACCTGGCTCAAACACATAG
>URPT01000052.1 GCA_900549845.1 uncultured Veillonella sp.
TCTATATCAAGGGCGACAACGGTACCAGCCTCGCCGCGAATTCGAGAGGATGCATCTTCTACAGTAATATCACTTGTGGATTGACCATCGATAGCAATAATATGATCACCAGGTTTTATGCCCGCTTTGAAAGCTGGTTGATCTTCCATAATACTAACTGCATATAAACCTTTATCATCATGACCAAGAACCATGCCTACACCTGCATAAGTGCCAGATGTTTGCATTTTCATGGATTTAAATTCGTCAGCATCTAAATAAATACTATGGGGCTCTCCCAAAGAGCCAATTAAGCCTTTAAGCATACCATCATAAAGGGTCGCTTTAGACATCGGTGTCATAAAGACTTGACTCGCAGCATAGTAGGCTACAAATAGTCTTGGTAATCCCCAGAATGAACCAGATAAGTACCAAAACGTGAGCCACATAATAACGATGCCAGAGCCTATATATTTTAATAGGCTCCACAACACCGTACGTGTATCAAATTTCATATTATAAATATCCCATAGGATCAACAGGATCCCCACTTATACGAACTTCAAAATGTACGTGTGGTCCAGTACTATTACCAGTGCTACCAGCATAGGCAATAACTTGACCTTTAGATACATCTTGTCCTTCAGAGACAGCAAGCTCAGAATTATGACCATAAAGGGTGGACATACCATTACCATGGTCGATAACTACGGCGTAACCATAGCCACCCATCCATCCAGACCAAACAACAGTACCTCCATCAGCAGCATGAACTGGTGTACCTTCATCAACACCAATATCAATACCGGAATGGTAGATCGTTGTGCCCCAAATTGGATGTGTACGATAACCATAAGGAGAAGTAATTTCACCACTTACAGGCCAACCAAGTTGACCAGATCCTTGAACCCAAGAATAACTTGGTGCAGACTGTTGAGCCGCAGCTGCCGCTGCTGCTTCTGCAGCTGCACGAGCTGCCGCACGTTCAGCTTGGCGAGCTTTCAATAATGCTGTAATTTGAGCGGACGAAGCATTAAGTTCTTCCACTGCTTGCATCGCCGTAGCACGGTCATTTTGTGCCTTCTGAAGAACCACTTCACGTTCTTTTTTCTTTTGTTCAATTTCAGCTTGTTTTGCTACAGCAGCTTTTTCAAGCTCTACTAACTTAGCTCGTGATTGTTCAAGAGCTTGTTTACGTGCCGCAATTTCAGCACGTTCTTTTTTAATTTCATCGATTAACTTAATATCTGAATCGATAATGCGTTTTAAGATCTCTAATCGATTTGCAAAATCGCTAAAGTCTTTAGATCCAATGACAACATCTAAATAACTTAGACGTCCATTGATATAAATATCTCGTACACGCTTATAAAATACGGATTCTCGTCCTTCTAAGCGTTTTTGTGCTTCTGCGAGTAACTTTTCATTAACAGTAATATCATTTTCAACGACAACACGTTGCTGTTGAATAGATTCTAACTGTTGTTGGGCCTGACGTAATTGCTCTTCAATTTGTCGCAACTGTTCAGATACACTTACAATGACAGTCTCTGCATCCGCTTTAATAGAATTTTGTTGATTAACTTGTTGTTGAATTGAATCTAATTGATTCGTTAAATCCTCATCTTCGGCAACGATATATAGTGGTGTTCCCAGTACCACCATACCTGTTAAAATTGTTGCTACAAGGCGAGATTTGATTGTGTTGTATTTCATAAACATTACACCTTCATGTATTGTTTTAAAGAAATCGTACTACCAATAGCACCGACTATAATACCGCCACCTAAAATATAGATAGCCACATCATAGAAGAATGGGAACATTGGTACTAATGGGAAGAATGCTAAGGACTCAGAAACTTCCATGGTAATGAAATGGTAAAACTCACCTACACAAAGTACGGCGATTACAGCCCCAACTAAGCCCAACAACATACCTTCAATCAAGAATGGCCAGCGAATAAAACCATTGGTAGCACCAACATATTTCATAATGGCAATTTCTTTACGACGGGCGAATACAGTCAAGCGAATTGTATTAGAAATGATGAATAATGTAGCTGCTGCTAAGAATGCGATTAATACAATACCACCAATTCTGATTACTTGAGTAATTCGGAAAAGTTCTTCTACAATATCTTGACCATAATGTGTACTTTCAACACCTTGGAATGTAGTGGCTAGTTTAGCTGTAGCCTTAACATCACTAGGATTGTCAAAGGTTAATACATAAGAATTTGGCAATGGATTTACATCGCCTAATGCATTTACCAATTGTTGTTGATCACCAAGGCGTGCTTTGAATTCTTTCATAGCTTGTTCTTTATTAACAAACTCTAAATGCTTAAGATTTGGTATAGCTTTAATTTGCTTACCTACCGCCATAATTTGGTCAGTTGTTAAACCATCTTTTAAATAGATGCTCAATTGAACTTGGTTTTCTAAACTAGATGCCATGTTATTCAAATTGATAACACCGCAAAGGAATACACCAAGCATAAATAAAGATAAAGCCACTGTAGAAATAGATGCTAACGTCATAAGACCGTTACGCTTCATAGATTTGAGGGCTTCTTTAAAAAAGTATTTCAATGTTCTAGGCTTCATTAATTTCTGCACCTCTCATATTATCACTTTGAACGCGACCATCTTTTAGACGAATAACACGTTTATTTAAATACGAAACAAGATCCATATTATGGGTAACCATAATAACAGTTGTGCCAAAATTATTGATATGCTTAAACAAATCTACAATACCTTTACTTGTATCAGGATCTAAGTTACCAGTCGGTTCATCAGCAATAAGTACAGATGGACGATTTACAATAGCGCGAGCAATAGCAACACGTTGTTGTTCACCACCAGACAGATCCTCTGGTAAATCATTTGCTTTATCACTTAAGCCAACAAGTTCTAGTACATGACTTACCTTTTCCTTAATTACCTTTGGTTTTTCTTCAATTACTTCAAGCGCAAAGGCAATATTTTCTGATACCGTTTTGTTTGGTAATAAACGGAAATCTTGGAATACAACACCAAGTTTTCTACGTAATTTTGGAATTTTACTACGCTTCATACGCGTAACATCAAAATCATCAACAATGACAGTACCAGAATCAGGTACTACTTCATGAGTTAACAATTTAAATAGAGTTGATTTCCCTGCACCGCTGTGACCACAAATGAGGACAAATTCGCCCTCATTTATAGTTAAACACACATCGTCTAATGCAACAGAACCATTATCATAGACTTTACTAACATTCTTAAATTCAATCATGGGATCCCCTTTGATTATTTACGAGTGATTACACGTTTTACTGCTTCTACAATGTCTTTTGCTGTCAAACCATATTTAGCCATCAATTCTTTTGGCGTACCACTCTCCCCAAATGTATCTTGGACACCAACGAATTCCATAGGAACAGGCTTATTAGCCACAACAACTTCAGACACAGCAGAACCAAGACCACCAATGATATTATGTTCTTCTGCTGTTACAATAGCACCTGTTTCAGTAGCTGCTTTTACAATTGCTTCTGCATCGATAGGCTTAATAGATGCCATATTGATAACGCGAGCAGACACATTAGATTCAGCTAAAGTTTTAGCTGCTTCTACTGCAGGTCCAACCAAAGCACCACAAGCGATAATTGTTACATCAGAACCATCTACTAATGTAGTAGATTTACCAGGTACGAATGTATAACCTTCAGCTGTAACATCATCTACTCCAGCACGGCCTAAACGAACATATACAGGACCTTCATAAGATGCAGCCCATTCAACTACTGCTTCTGTTTCACGTTCATCTGCAGGTACTACTACAGTCATATTAGGTAAAGTACGCATACAAGAAATATCTTCCAAGCTTTGATGTGTAGCACCATCTTCACCTACAGTAATACCAGCATGAGTAGCACATACTTTTACATTCAATTTTGGATAACATACAGCATTCCGAATTTGTTCAAATGCACGACCTGTTGCAAACATAGCAAAGGAAGAAACAAATGGAATTTTACCTGCTGCTGCAAGTCCGGCACCAACAGAAATCAAGTTTTGTTCTGCAATACCTACATTAAAGAATCGATCAGGGCAGACATTTTTAAATGTATCAGTTTTAGTAGATTTAGATAAATCTGCATCTAAAACAATAATATTTGTATTTTCTTTACCAATGCGAGCTAACGCATTACCATATGCTTCACGTGTTGCTTTACCCATTATTGTACCCCCATAATTTCATTAACAAAGGTTTCACCTTGCTCTGCACTAGGCGCTTTACCATGCCAACCTGCTTGGCCTTCCATTTCAGCTACGCCTTTACCTTTTACAGTATGCATTACGATACAAGTTGGACCTTCTGTGAAAGCTTTAGCAGATTCAATAGCATTATGAAGTTCATCAAGATCATGACCATTGACTTCAATAACATTCCAATTGAAAGCTTTAAATTTCTCAGGAATTGGCAATGGAGAAAGTACTTTAGTAATATCACCATCGATTTGAAGGCCATTAAAATCAACAAAAGCAGTCAAATTATTGAGTTTATAATGACCAGCAAACATAGCTGCTTCCCATACTTGACCTTCTTCAAGTTCACCATCACCTAGGATCGTGTAAACGCGATAATCTGCATTATCAATTTTTCCGGCCAATGCCATGCCACATGCGGCAGAAATGCCTTGACCCAAGGAGCCTGTAGACATATCTACGCCTGGTATATGTTTCATATCAGGGTGGCCTTGTAACATATGGTCAATTTTACGTAAATTCAAAAGTTCTTCCTTAGGGAAATAGCCTTTTTCTGCCAATGTAGCATATAAAGCTGGCGCAGCATGACCTTTAGAAAGAACAAGACGATCTCTATCTGGATCTTTCGGATCTGCAGGATTTACATTCATATCGACATAGTATAACTGAGCCATTAAGTCAGCAATGGATAAAGACCCTCCTGGATGTCCAGATTTTGCTGCTGTAACAGCTTTCACAATACTAACACGAATAGCTTTTGCCTTCTCTTGAACTAGTTGTTTAACATCTTGTGTTAATGTAGCCATAGAGACCTCACTTTCTGGATCAGATCCAATATATTAATAATCTTTAAGTAATGAAATAGCGATTTCTGCATTGCGTTGAGAGTTTATACGCAATGCTTCAATACGATCATAAGATGATTGATACTCTTCTCTGGAATTTAAGAGCTTATGACATCGCTGATATAGCGCCTCTTCTCTAAGATGTGTCATTGTTCCTATTGGTTCCTGACCGATCATATGTAAGAAGCTTGTAATTTTAGGATCGTAGGAAATACCAATAACAGGTTTCCCCATTAAAGAGCTAAATACTAGAGCATGAAGACGTATACCAATCATTAGATCCACATTCCCCGATAAGGATACTTGTTCCTCTGTAGAGAATGGGCCTTCAAGAACAATAGCCCCCTTTGGCATATAACTAGCGATAATTTTAGCTTCTTTTGTATCCTCTGGATGAGACATAGGAATAAAAATAATTTCTACCTCATCTTGCTCTTGTAATCGGCTCAACACATTGGCTAATGATTCACGATATTCTGTATCATCTTTCCAACTACGAACAGCAACACCAATTCGTTTTGGATTCTCTATAGATTTAGGTAGTTTAGATGTATAGCCTTCTAAAATACGTTTACCAATAGACAAATCTGCCGGTTGCATAGCCAAAACAGCATCAGCTGTAACCTCTACATCTTCAATTCCTAAGGACTCTAATTCAGATTTTGAAATAGAATCACGAACTGTAATGGTATCCACAAATCGCAATATAAAGCTAACAGCTCTTCGTGTAGAGGGACGATTTAAAGGCCCAATACCTTGAGAGTAAAGCATTACCTTTTTTCCCATCATTTTAGCTAAAGCCATAATACTTAAATAGTAATATGTATTACGAATACTTGTAGCATCTTGTAAAAGACTGCCTCCACCACTGATCACTAAATCAGAATTGGCAATTGCCTTTAAAATACCAAATGCGGAAAATGTCCCCACTGCATGAATGTTATGTTTTTTGCTTGTCTCTGTAGGATTACCAGAAATAACCGTAATATGCGCATCTGCTTCCTCTTTGCGAATGGCATCGATAATGGCACAAAGCATTGCTTCATCGCCAGCATTACCAAAACCATAATAACCAGAGATAACAATATTACTCATGGTCAACCTCCCGCGCTTGGAACCATTGTGTTACATACATCATGAAACGTACAGCAATGATAAGAAGCAAACCTAAGAGAGCACCAATTAATAAACCATCATATCCACGCATAATAGACATGAATACAGGAGTTCTAATATGACAGAATGTTTCAACCATTGAAGCTATGCCGATAACACCTGCAATAGTTAATAAGAAATGGATTACTGTAGGCCATTTACGTAAGAATGCAAACGTAGCCAACATTAATGCTGGGTGACCAATAATGAACTCTTTTTCTCTAGGTCTTGCATACAATGTATTTTCAAGGAAACGACGAAGCATAAGTTCAAATCCTGGTACAGGAACACCTGCTGTATGACCACTGCGGCCAACAAATACCCATGCCACGCCACCAAGAGCAGCCATTACAAAGAATACGTAAAATTTAACATCCATTGTTAAGAATTCAACTACAAATTTCTTTGCTTCTTCTTTAGAGTTAATCATACGACCTTTCCACAAAGGGAAACGTTGTAAGTACGCGATGATCACCAATACAATTGGAAGTACAAATGTTAACTTAACACCTCTAAAGATAGCAAATTCCATAAAGAATTTCGTATTTCCTAATAAAGATGCAATATACATACCGCCAATAGCCGCAAATAATGCAGCAATTACGAGATAAAGCACTGCTAATACGGTAGATTTAATAGCACCTAATGGACGAGCTCCATCATAACGACGCCATTCCTCCATCAAGCGAATCATGGCACCTACAGGAGCCATAATAGCACTAGATAAAGCCCAGATTTGAGTAATCAATGTACCACTTGTAATGATGAATAATACTACAGATACAAGGGAAATGCCAAAGAATGCTACCAATTGTGTATGTTTACACATTGGAACTAACATTTGAGCAACATAAACGAATAGCGCAATAGCACCAATCATTGTGATGACTACTAATAAAGGATTTGGCGTATAAGGAGGATAAATATCAGCAGGACCGAATTCATAACCTTTAGTAGATAATTTTTCAGTGGTCATCCCAATATAGTTAATAGTTGTTTGTAATACTGTTTCATTGTTTACACCTGTTTCATACATAGGGAATAAGTTAAAACGAATATTACGTTCAATATCACTAATATAGAATCGTTGAGCTGCTTCTTCTGGAGTGATTTTCTTTAATTCATCCTTAGCAATTGTATATACACGGCCCACACTATAATTATCTTTAGCAGCCATTTCCAAGAAACCTTGTTGTGGCTCATATTGAAGTTGGTTAACGGCTTCAATACCAACTAGAGGAATATGATTCTTATGTAATAGTTCTAATGTTTCATCCGTTAAATCAGGAGCTCCTAGGGCCTCTTTACCAGCAAAGATCATGCCTGTTACATGTGGAATTCCTTCAAGACGCTTAAACACATATTGGAGGTCATCTGATGTTACATTTCTGTAGTTTGTAGGACGAACTATAACATTAAATCCACGATTAGCAACTTCTTGAGCTTGTAGCTTGGAAATACCAAGATTCATTTTTAGATAGCTATCAGCGGTAGCACCATATAATTCAAGGACCGGACCAATACTAGTATTAAGCTCTTTAACTTTATCTTTACCAATACGATGATACAAGTCTTCGCGAATTTCTTTATAATAGCCTTCTTTACCTGAAATTAATGCTACATAGGTTGCACCATTTTTAACGGATGCCCCATTAATACGCACTGCATCCATCTCTTCGGAGCTTAACACCTTAACTTGACCTGCATCTTTAGCTTTTTCTAAGGTACGATCATAAATGGCAAATGCTGTTACACCTGCATTACGAAGTGCATCAAAAGCCTCTTGTTGACTACGCTTTTCAAAGGCATTAGCTCTTAGAACAGCATCATAATCTACGATATTTTCAATATGATTTTGAGATTTTTCAATCTGATGGCGTTCAAATACCAAATATAAAGAGGATACAAGTCCCACGATAATACAGAGTATTAGAATCCAAGAGTACTTACTTTTTTGTGTATTCCGATGATTCACGATAAATCCTTTCTAGTTAAGTACAGGTTTAACTTTGATGTGAATTTCACCATTATCAACAGTTAAGCTTTCAGCTTTCACAGGAATTGGGAAGTTATTAAAGTTATAAACTTCTGTAGCCTCTAATACATTAGATGTTAAACCTGGGATAGTAGCACCATTAATGGTGAACTTTTTAGGTGCGAATAGTAAAGTATTATCCTTTAATTCTAAGTTGCCATCTAATCTAACAGAACCTTTAAATACCATGCCAACATTCATATTACCAGTTAAGCTGATGTTATCTTTATTGATGTTTACTTTTACATCTTGAATTTCACTACCAGCTTGAGTGCTTAAGAATTTAGCCAAATCTTCATTAGTCACAGTACCTTCGATACTAGAACTACCTACACTTACTACATCAATTTCTTGGCTAGCCAATAATGAAATTGGATTTACAAGAATTTGTGTTGCATCATAATTGAAGTTTGCAAAGTTTAATTTACCAAGTTTTACATCATCTAAAGAACCATATACATGATCAGCTTCACCATAGAGTAATTTAAATCCTGGTTGAGACTCAACATTTACTGTTTGAGAAGATGGTTTTAGTGAATCATTTAACTGTTTTTCAATACGGGAACTAATATAAGAAGGTAATAAAAATTGAGTTGCTGCTGCTAAAGCAATAATCAGCACTAATAGGAATAGTAAAAACTTTTTCATAAGAACTCCTAAATTGTTAAATTCGCTTCTTTTTTCAAGAAACCTTCCATAAATTGATCTAAATTACCATCCATAACGGATTGTACATTCCCTGTTTCAACCCCTGTGCGATGATCCTTAACGAGATTATATGGGTGGAATACATACGACCGAATTTGACTACCCCATTCAATCGCTTGATAGGTACCACCAATTTGCTCTTTAAGTTCTGCTTGTTTTTCTAATTCTAATTCAAATAATTTGGCGCGCAATAAACGTAATGCTTGTTCCCTATTTTGCATTTGAGAACGTTGAGTTTGACACTGTACTACAATCCCTGTTGGTCTATGAGTCATACGTACAGCAGAATCAGTTTTATTAATATGCTGACCACCAGCACCGCTAGCTCTATATGTATCTACTTGTACATCTTTCATATCAATATTAATTTCTACTGTATCATCAATTTCCGGCATTACATCAACAGCAGCAAAGGATGTATGACGACGTGCAGCAGCATCAAACGGTGAAATACGAACAAGACGATGTACACCTTTTTCAGATTTCAAATAACCAAAGACATTTTCACCTTTAATTAAAAATGTAGCAGATTTTGTGCCCGCCTCATCACCTGGTTGTTCATCCATCAATTCAATAGAGAATCCTGCTTTTTCAGCCCAACGCAAGTACATGCGAATCAGCATGGAACACCAATCTTGTGCCTCTGTGCCACCTGCACCAGCATGGAATGTTAAAATCGCATTATTAGCATCATATTCACCACTAAGCAATAAAAGAACTTCTTGTTTTTCTACAGTTTCTTCTATTTGTTGAACATAATCCTTGATTTCACCTTCTAGAGAACGATCATCTTCCTCTATTGCCATCTCAAGCATTACATTAGCATCTTCAATATCACTAACAAGTTGTTTATAGCTTTCTACAGCATTTTTCAATTGTGTGGCTTCTTGAGAAATCTCACGAGCCTTGTCTGGGTCATCCCAAAATGTAGGGTCGCTCATTTGCACATCAAGTGTAAAGATTCGATCTTCTTTCTGAGCGATGTTAAAGTGAATCCCTCATTCCATAAATACGTTCTTCTAGATTAGAAATAATAGGTTTTAAATCTTCTAACAATTTATGTTCACCACCTTTAGTTAATTAGCCTATTACATCAATAAACTATTA